>CAIVQX010000001.1 GCA_903908165.1 uncultured Methylococcaceae bacterium
CAAAAAAAGCTAATTAATATTCGTTCTGCTTCACGCACTGGACATAGTGACTTTGGTGTTAATAGGAAACGTATAGAAACGCTTCGATTGATTCTTCAAAAAGCTAATGTGATTCAGTAAGTAGATTTACCATTACCTTAAATCCAGTTGTGACTTTGTATGAAAATTCCTTGTTTATTTTTCGTCGTGATCTTCGTATCCATGACAATACGGCTCTCAATGAAGCGTTAAGACTATCCAAACAGGTGCTGACCTGCTTTATTTTTGACCCTAGACAAATATCTCCCCACCCCTATCAAAGTAAACCGGCACTGCAATTTATGTTGCAATCGCTTAAGGATCTTGAACAACAATTACTAAAAGCGCATGGAAAACTAGAACTCTTCCAAGATCTACCTGTAGATGTGCTAAAAAAGTTAGTTGAAGATCACAAAATAAAAGCTGTCTTTATCAATCGTGATTACACTCCTTTTAGTCGGCAGCGTGATTATGAGCTATTTGAAGTCTGCCAAACACTGGACATAAAACTACATATTCTTGCTGACAGCCTAATCAACGAACCAGAGCAAGCCGTTAAAAATGATCAACAACCTTATAAAGTTTTTACTGCCTTTTATAATAATGCCAGGCAATTTCCAGTGGCTCTACCACAACCATTAATCAGCACTAATTTTTTACCCCCCTCATCTGAAGTGACATTGGAAAATTTTGACTTATTGTTAGCCGAATCAGATGGCATAAAAGGCGGACGACAACATGCTTTAAGTATCCTTGATAGTATCAACAATCAATTGGACTATCAAAATACCCGAGATTTTCCTGCATTGGATTCCACCAGTAAATTATCAGCACACTTAAAGTTTGGCACCTGTTCTGTTCGTGAAACCTATTACTCGATTATCGAGGCACTTGGGAGTGAACATCCCTTACTTCGGCAACTCTATTGGCGTGATTTTTTCACTCATATTGCCTATCATTTTCCACAGGTCTTTGGTCAACCCTTTGTGGTAAAATTTGCCCATCTGCAATGGGATAATAACCGTGATTACTTTAATGCTTGGGCAGAGGGAAAAACTGGCTTTCCCATTGTTGATGCAGGGATGCGAGAGTTAAACGCTACAGGATTCATGCATAATCGACTAAGAATGATAGTCGCCTCTTTTTTGGTAAAAGATTTACATGTTAGCTGGCGCTGGGGTGAACGATATTTTGCTCAACATTTAGTCGATTATGATCCTTGCGTTAATAATGGTAACTGGCAGTGGGCAGCATCAACTGGGTGCGATGCCCAGCCTTATTTCAGAATATTTAATCCTTGGTTGCAACAACAAAAATTCGATCCCGAATGCCACTACATTTATGATTGGTTACCTGAACTTAAACCGTTTCCGCCAAAGACCATTCATCAATGGGACAAAAAACACCAGCCCTGTAATTATCCGGCACCGATCATTGATCATTCCCGAGAAAGCCAACTAACTAAGGCGTGGTTTAAAGAATCTATTATTACACAGAACTAGCATTAATTATTTTTCATAAAAAGCAGTTATCCTTACGTGTTTTTAAAAAAAGAATCCGTTAAAATTTATCAAACAAAGCGTTATATGCTCTTGCAGAATGCTCTGGTTGAGCTTCAAACAAGCCGCCGATAACAGCAAGTAAATCTGCACCTGCCTTTAATAATGGCCCGCCATTATCAGGTAAAATACCGCCAATAGCGACAATAGGAATACTCAATAGAAATTTGGCTTTACGTAAAGTATCCAATTCAGCCGGTGCAGCTAGTGGTTTTGATGAAGATGGAAAAAATCGACCAAAAGCCACATAATTAGCGCCCTGCTTCTGGGCATCTAAGGCTTGCCCCACAAAGTTATAACAAGAAACGCCAATAATAGCATCAGTACCCAAGCGCTCCCTTGCCTGTCTAATCGCTCCATCTTCTCTACCAATATGCACTCCATCCGCACCAACTTTAATTGCCAGCTCTATATCATCATTAATAAGTAAAGGCACCTGATGCTCACGGCAGACTTTAAGCAACTGACTGGCTAAATAAATCGCGTTCGACGGATTTTTATCACGGTACTGCACAACAACTGCACCACCCTTAATTGCAGCAATCACTTCATTGATAACGGTGTCGGCTGTTTTATTTTCTGTTTGGGTAATGGCATATAAACCCCGCAAGGGAAACCTCATGAATCTTCCTCCATCCAGAAAAAGCGATTAGGAATAAACTGACCTTTACCCGGCTGATAACCACAATTTAATGAATTCCAAGTATACTCCTGCGCTTCCATTACCGCCTGAATAGGCTCCAAGCCATGTGCTATCAGAGCAGCTATACTGGTCGCCAATGTGCACCCGGAACCATGATAACTGGCGGGTAACCTATCCCAGGTATAAGTTTCCCAGCAACGGTTATCATAGAACAACTGATTACTGACTGAAGGAGTATCTTCATGTGTTCCGGTAATCAGTGCATATTCACACCCTTTTTCTAACAACTCCAATCCACATTCTTCAAGGCCATCTAAGCCTGTTAATCGTCTGGCTTCTTCACTATTTGGCGTGATAACAGTTGTGCAGGGCAACAGTAAATCGACAATAGTAGCCAGCAACCTTTCATTACAAAGCTCAGTACCGCCACCTGCTGCCAATACGGGATCCAAGATAACAGGAATATGAGGATGTTGTTTCAAAATTGCATAAATAGCAATTGCTGTTTCATGATGCCCTATTAAACCAATTTTAATGGCATTAACAGACAAATCATCCAATAGAGTATTTGCTTGACTGATAATGTCTTCAGAGCTTTGTGGAATAAGCTTTTTTACATTACGAGTATCTTGTTCGGTTAAGGCTGTAATAACGCTTGCTGAATGACATTGATGACTTACCAGTGTTTCTATGTCGGCTTGAATTCCGGCTCCTCCACTGGGATCATGACCAGAAAATGAAAGTACAACGGGGTGCTTTGAAGACATGAACTTCCTTGGCAAAAATAATAAGTATTTAACCCTGATAATATAAGAATTACAATAACGTAGTATCTTAAAGTGAGCAAACATTTTTAGGATCGTTGAATTTTTTAACACATTATGTTTTTGGTTACTGCCACCCTCAACGATAATAACGCACACTCAATAGAGGTGTCTTAATCAATATTGCTTTTTACCAACGCTCACAAACTGTGTATTATCTGGTGAACTTAAGTTTCAGTAATACTTTTCCTGCTTAATGAATTTCCAACTCATAAAAAATAGCCTTCCTAACTCCCCTGCATTTATTTTAAATACCGATGAGTTGGTTAAAAATTTATCTGTTTTAAATAGCTTACGCAAACAATGTGGTTGTAAGGTTTTATATTCTATAAAATCACTACCCTTAACTTACGTTATGGAGTTGGCAAAACCTTTTATTGACGGATTTTCAGTCAGTTCGTTATTTGAAGCACGCTTAGCTAATGAAGTCTTAATGGGGCAAGGCAATATACATTTAACTACCCCAGGTCTTAGAGTCGATGAGTGGCATGAAATGACAACATTACTGACGCATATCAGTTTTAACTCATTAACACAACATCAATGCTTTAGCGTTAATACGCCCGACAATTTATCTATCGGCTTACGGATAAACCCAAAATTGTCTTTTCTTAAAGATTATCGATTTGATCCTTGTGGCCCCTACTCAAAACTTGGTGTTGATATCGATGAGTTACGAGAATCGTCTTATTTCAATAAAATTAATGGTTTACATATCCATAACCTATTTTCAGCAACTGATTTCTTGCCACTACTTAAAACACTAGAAAAATTACGCTACTATTTTGGCAAAAAATTGACTCAACTTGATTGGATCAATCTTGGTGGCGGTTATTTATTTAATCAAATAAGTGATCAGAGTCTCTTTATAGATTTAGTCAAGCAACTAAAACAGGACTATAAGCTTGAAATTATTATTGAGCCGGGTAAAGCGGTGGTTGATACCGCGGGTTATCTAGTTGCAACTGTTATTGACTGCTTCCAAAGTGATGGCAAAACTATTGCGATACTGGATACCTCAATCAATCATAATCCTGAAGTATTTGAATTTCAGTATACCCCTGAATTATGTGAACATGACCCTAACGCTGAGTACTTGTCTATTTTAGCTGGTAGCACCTGTTTAGCCGGTGATGTATTTGGAGAATATCGCTTTAACACACCATTGACAATGGGTGATAAAGTAATTTTTAAACAAGTAGGTGCGTACACATTGATTAAAGCCAATCGATTTAATGGCTATAATTTTCCAGATATTTATACATATAAGGGCCAGCAACTAGAAAAAATAAAGCATTATTCCTTTAAAGATTATCGCCAGCAATGGTTAACAAATTCATAATATTACTGGTATAGCTTGGGTATTAAATACAATAATAGTATCTATAATTACTTTTCAGCGCTTACAAATTAGGAACTTAAAAATGAAAGCCGTATTAATGACAGCCATTGGTGATCCACAGGTTTTAAAATATGAGGATATAAGAGAGCCTGAAATCACAAAACCAACACAACTTAAAATAAAACTTCATGCCGCTGGAGTGAATCCAGTCGACACTAAAATCAGACGTAATGGTTTATTTTACAATCAACCTTTACCTGCTGTATTGGGTTGTGATGGTGCCGGTATAGTCGTTGAAAGAGGTACCGATGTAAAACATTTTAATATTGGTGATAACGTTTGGTTTTGTCATGGTGGACTGGGGAGAGAACAAGGCAATTATGCTGAATTTAATGTACTAGATGAACGTTATGTTAGCTTAATGCCTGAAACTTTTTCATTTATTGAAGCCGCCGCAGCACCACTGGTATTAATTACTGCTTGGGGCGCTTTATTTGATCGTGGTGGTTTACAAGCCGGACAAACCGTACTGATTCATGCCGGTGCAGGAGGAGTCGGACATGTGGCTATTCAATTAGCCAAGCTAAAAGGCGCTAAAATCATTACAACCGTGAGTTGCGACCAAAAAGCAGATTTTGTTAAGTCTCTAGGCGCTGATCAGGTGATTAACTATACCAAAAATGACTTTGCCCAAGTTATAAATGATCTTACCGACAGCAAAGGTGTAGATTTAGTATTTGACACCGTAGGTGCTGATGTATTTAAAAAAAGCATACCAATCACTGCTCATTTTGGACGACTAATAACACTGTTAGATCCGGGTGAATTAAACCTAAATGAAGCTAGAATGCGCAATTTGTTAATTGGTTTTGAATTAATGTTAACACCCATGCTCAGAGATTTATCTGAAGCGAGAGACTATCACATCAACATTTTAAATCAATGTGCCCAATGGGCTAACCAAGGCTTATTAAAAGTGCATGTTAGCAAACAATTAACTTTAAACGAGGCCATGATTGCACACCAATTAATCGAAGATGGACACACCTCCGGAAAAATTGTTTTATCTATTGTCGATCAAACCATTTAATGCCTCTACTTATTTGACAACTCAGCTAAAACTACAATCCTATTTACTGAATTCCATAATCCTGATTTATGTATATATGTATAATGGGTAACAAAGAAGGACAATAATTAAACTTATTAAGACCCAATAGCTATGGCACTTAAAAGAAGCGGACGCAGCTCCAGATATAGCAACAAAAGAGCATCAAGACAATCAACTTCACATTGGTTTAGAAATCTCCTGCTACTTGGTTTCGCAGTTGGTTTATTTATGTTTGTCAGCTATATGAGTTATCTGGATTTTAATGTTCGCAATCAATTTGAAGGAAAGCGCTGGGCTATTCCTGCACGTGTTTATGCTAATCCTGTTGAACTTTATGCAGGCTTCTCTCTTTCTCCTGAAAAACTCGAAGCCTTATTAAATATGTTACATTACCGTAACGATGTAACCTTACCTGCAGAAGGAACTTTCTACAAAAAAGGATCTCAACTCGTTGTAAAAACCCGTGATTTTTCTTTTTGGGATCA
>CAIVQX010000002.1 GCA_903908165.1 uncultured Methylococcaceae bacterium
CTCATTCAAATCTGGATAGACTGACTCCCGATGAAGCCTATTATGGTTTGTTGTCACCATTAAAAAAAGCAGCTTAATACAATGACAGATATTCACTTATAAATTGATAATCTCTGTTTAAACAATTGGGGCCAGCTCTGAATATCGTTGTGATTGTTAAAAGATGAATAGAATTTATTGGTTGGGTGTTAAATTTTGAATATATAAACTGTACTAGTTTAGTCCTGATTTGACAGTTACTGATTTTTTAGATCTGTCAGGTTAAATTGGCTACTTATACTAAGACCTCTTCACTCTATTTAGATACAACCTATCTAGCTTCTGGGTAATCCCTAGCCAAGTCATCAAAGAATGGACGCAAAGCATTAGTATTTTTATCACGACTAATGGAAGCAAGAAAGGCAAGCTTATCAGTAGGCGTAAGTAGGTTAAGACCGAAGTGACCAAGCGTTTCATGACGGAGGGTTGTGATGGTATCTTGCACATCACCCAAGGAATCTCTGATGATTGTAATCGTCTTGTCGATTGGTAGGTAGAACCCTTTGACTCGTCCAATTTTCTTTGCTTCTGATTCACCAATGGCATCCGCTAAGGTTTCATAATGGTTGAATGTTACTCCATCAATACCATCAAAGTCACGTATGAATTCCTCTGTCGCTGAATTAGCCTGAGATTCAGCGATACCGGCAGGTTTTACATCATCTGAAAGGACTGAGTGTGGTTAATAAGGTCATCGTGATAATCAAGATGGATTTATGATAAGAAACAGATTATGTCGCAGGCTGTTCCGTGATAGAAAGTCTGAGGATCATTTCTCGAATTTCCGCCCAATCTTCGTGCGTTTTCGCGTTGCGTATCCTTTCCAGAAATAGCTCTGGATTCTCTACTTCCTCCGGCGACAAGTCCAGTTTCAGTAATTCTTCCTCTATTTTGTCCATTGTCTTCTCTATTGGTATGCTTTAAGTTAAATCCTTTTTCGATAACATCTTTAGTTCCATGATAGAAGATAACTGGCTCTCCGTTTCCGTCAACCAAAGGTCTTGGGTCTGACGATCTGGTAGGGCGTGCAGTGCTGCCCGATATTCTTCGTTTGTGTGAGCCTGTTTCATTATCTCCAACCAATCCTCTAAGCTCATTGCCATCTTTTTCCCAGTCTCCATAAAACCTCTTAAAGTTGTCAGTTCTAACCTGTAATTACCATAGGTTTATGAAAAAGCCAGGCGCCTCAAGCTCCGTTACTGATGTACTTGAGGCTAAGCACTCCGAATGTATACCTAGCAGAAATGGAGTGGGTTCTTTGAGGTTGCTGCATATAATTCTTCAACAATTACCAGAGTCAAATAAAAAGATGGCGATAGCTATAAAACTAAATGACCACAAAAATGGAATTTCCCTTACCGATTCATAAATTATACTTTTGGGACTCGCTATTGCCCATGTGAGCATCATTGCATAAATTGACAATCCGGGGCTAATTGTAAACTTGGAGGTATCGTAATCATCAGAAAAAATCTTCCATATATTTGCTGATGCTTGTGCAGGCATAAAAATTAAAGGCAAAAACCACCCTCGGGAGCCTGGTATTGCCAATCGCAATGGAGAAAAACCAAAAAATATGCATTGGAAAACATACCATCGGTTAATAAATGCACATGCATGCTTATGCAGATAGGGCCATGCAACGGATTTATAGAAAAATCATAGTGATGACAAATCGGTTTTCTGGATTATCGTGACCGAATTAGAAGTCTTAACGGCTTAAATTAACTTAATTCGACCCCATTGATTCTTTTTGCTGCGTTACAAGCTATTTACAGTCTACTAGATCGATTTGCGTCGAACCCATGACAGTCACGCTTTTGCTGTTCGAGTTGGAGCCGAGAACTGTGACTCCATCGGATGCCGCTGCCAGGTGAGCCTTGCAATGAGCTCTGATACTCAGTTTGCCCATCACGTTGATGTTTGATCGGAAGCAGTACCAACCGTTAGGATTCAGAAGCTCCGTCGTTGTTCCGCCCATGATGTTGATGTCCGGATTTATCAAGACGAGCGACGGTAAATTTGTACGCTCGGTATCTGCAGAGTTTTGACCGATGCCGAAGATCTTGACCGACGTTCCGAGAGTCTTGTATTTAGGATTTTTGCCAAAGGGGTGCGTGCCCCAAGCCTTAAGGCAACTGGCAATTGAACCATCAATCTCTTCGGCCGACAACGATCCATGTGCCAACAAGGCTACGCCGAACGTGAGGCAAGTCAATAGTCGTAAAGCGCTTTTAGTCTTTTTTATAATCATCATTTATCTTCTTTGTAGATAGGAACGTAATCATCTATATACGTGTAGGGATGGCAAACGGTTTATTGTGTTTCTAGATGATTCATAGTGGATAATACTAAACAAAAATGCATGAATACTGAACCGTTATTGAGCGTGGAATACTAATTCCAACTCCGATGGCGATCAACTTTTTTATTGAGCTTAAATCCTAACACTACTGAGTACAATGTGCGAATTATTTCAATGAATAATGTGTGGAAACTGCCATATTAAAAAAATACAGTAATATCTCCATTAATAAAAATAGTAGTGTTAATTGCACATGATGCTTATGCCAATAATACCTTGCAAGGGGTTTATAAAAAAATCTTAGTGATGAACGATCAGTTTTCTAGATAGCTCAATAATATTAAAGATATTAATCAATACATCATGAATTAAGTTGTTATTTTCTTAAATAGGGAGCAACATTATTCATCACCTAATAAAAAGGGTAATTAGAATTGATATGTTATTTTGCTAGATAATGATTAGACTGGGTAATAATAACTCGTAATTAAGGGAATTTTGATATGCAAATAAATAAATCTTTAATCGTTATTTTGCTTTTTACAATATCAGGTTGTACTTCTATACCGACAACAAGAATGGATTACACTCCAATATCGGTTAACTCATCAAATTTTAAAAAAATAAATGGTACATTGGTTGTCAAAGATCTCATTGATAATAGACCTCCTCGTGAATTTACTCAGCCATGGGGTAAGATATGGCTTACATATGTCCCATTATTACCCTATGTGACAATGTCTTATGAAAGACTAGATGAGACTTATGATCTTGGTCGTAACGTCAAAACTAGAAGTTTAGCTTCTATAATTACTGAATCGATTGCTAATGATATACGAAGCTTGGGAATATTCAAAAATGTTGAATACATAGGTGATAAAAATATACCTAATGATGCCGAATACGTCTTATCAGGCAAATTTATATCCTCCGAATATCAGAATAACATAACATCATATTGTTTAGGTATGCCTGGCGTGCTGTTATGGTATCTCCCAATCCCTATGGGAGATAATGTAGGTAAGATTGATTTAACACTTGATATTAAGACAAGTGCTGGGAAAGAGCTTTGGACTTATAACATTAAGAATGAGGCTAGCAAGCTCTATACTTTATATAACTCCGGAGGGTTGGTGATTACTAAAACCATGCAAATGAGTCCATATGGAAGCAATGATGAAGGAATTGATGAGAATTCAATCTTTTCATATTATACTGCAGCTCTACGATTAGGTATGGTTGATGCGAAAAAATCGTTATTGCAAAAGTTATCAAATGACAATGTAAAATAAATTACTATTCCTATTTTAGAGATATATTTTTTATATAAGAAAATACGTAAGAGTTAATTATTATGGGGGTGGCTAGATTGCTAAAGCCCATAAACTATATTTTGTAAGGGTTTTTAGTGATTATTAAGATTGAGAGTTTAACTGTCAAACTCTAAGTTTTAGAGGGTCAAAATTCCTGAGTACGTTAATGGTAAATTATTATTTTATTAAATAAGTTGAAGTAGGTTCATCAGCAGCAGCAAGAATTTGTTTTATGGTGACTTTGTCATAGCCACCTGATAGCAGAACAATGAATTGTTCCCGAAGCATCGGAATTTGCCTTGAGCGGAGAATGATGTTGTTAGCATCTTTTCGTTCTAAAATGCGATACCAGTTGTAGATCATTTTGAAAATATTGTCCATAGGTTTACGGATACATTTTTCATATTGACTAAGTCTATCGGCACTAAAGTCTCTACCATTAGCAAAGCCATCAAGGATAGCATCCGCCGCTAACACTCCGCTACGCATAGCAAGAGTCACTCCGGCTGAAAATACTGGATCGACAAACATCGAAGCATCGCCGACTAGTACAAAACCATCGCCATGAAAGTGTTCGTTTAAATAGCCTATCGAAGATATAGTTTTTATGTCCATGATCTGCGTTGCCTCGCTTAACCAGTCACTGACACAATTACAATTTGCTATCGCCTTATCAAAGCAAGTTTGAGGAGAATCCCCCAATTTTTTAGAATAGCGGGTATCTAAGACAACACCTACACTAGTAATATTATCTCTTAATGGGATATACCAGACCCAGCCCCCATCGATGGTGTGAATATCTGTTGTTACGGAGCCGTCAATGACTTCTCCAAATGTGACAATATCATGTGGGTTACGACGGAAAGCGCCTTTAAAATGGGTGAAATGGCTGACCTTATTGAGATCTGGAAGAGGTTGGCGCCAGCCAAGTTTCCGCGCGATTAGAGAGTCGCGTCCAGATGCATCAATTACTACTAAAGAATATATCGTAGTTGCTAATTTGTTATTTGGTCCAGCAGTTACTCCGATAGCTAATCCGTCTTCAAATAGCACTTCGGACACCGACCATTCTCTACGAACAATAACACCACATTCTTCGGCGTGTTCAAGAAGGATTTCGTCAAAACGAGCGCGTTCAACATGATAGGTATAAGGGCGTTCGAAATATTCCGGATATTCTGCAGTCAATAAAACCACATCGGGCTTTTGATTGAACATGCCGAAATTAATTCCTTGTTTAACAGTAAATCCTTCTGCTTCTATCTTAGTGGTTACTCCAAGACGCCGCCAGATTTCCCAGCAAGCAGGCAATAGTGACTCACCAATATGAAAGCGAGGGAAAGCGCTACGCTCGAATAAAACAACGTGCTTACCAGCTTTTGCTAATAGTATTGCTGCGCTAGTTCCTGCTGGTCCTCCACCAATGACTACCACATCAAAATGTTCGTGTTGCAGCATGCTAATTTTCCAAATTAGTAAATAAAAATCGAAAAGGCAGGCTATTTAAAATAGCTTTCGGCCATTTTTGTGCCGACAACTCTAGATTTTATTTTGGCAAACGCTATTTCTCTAGATGTAGATATATCATCTTGAAAGGGAGAAAATCCACAATCATCTGTTGTACCAAGTTGGTTAATGGGAATATATTCAGCGGCACATAAAACTCTATCTCTAACAGTCTCAGGCTCCTCTACTTCTGGATTACAGACATCAATGACGCCAATATATATTCTCTGCCCCGGATTAAGATATTGTTTTATGATATTTAAAACATCTTCAGGGTTTTTCTCGCTAGCTAACTGTATGTAAAAATTACCTGCATTAAGTTGAAATAGACTAGGAATTAAATATTTATAATCAATGTCCGCACTATGAGTTGAATCATTATCACCACCTGGGCACGTGTGTATACCAATTTTATTTTGCTCCTTTTTAGTAAAAGCCTGTAACACACGATTATTCAATGATATAAAATGATTTAAAAGCTCTTGTGTTGGGTCGAGTTTTAAAGACAATCTGCCTTCAGTGAAATCGATTTGAACATGATGCGCTCCTTCTGCAAAACAACTGCGAATATCAGCAATAGTTTCTGCAATTAGATCATTTATAAATGTTTCATGTGAATATCCTAAAATAGGGTCTTCTGGGTAAATAAGGCTCAAAGCAGATGCAGAAATAACAGCTTGTTTTAATGGCTTAGTGGTATATGTTTTAGCGGCTTTAATGTAGTCGCCTGCATAACGGCTGTATCTAAAAGGTCCTGATGTTAGCTTGGGTAATTGTCGAGTATGGCCATCTTTAAATGTAATTAAAATCCCATCTTTCGTTATATTGGCCAACTCAGATAGTGGGTAGGTAGCAAAACTTGATTTTAATTGCTCACCATCTGATATTACCGGAGAGCCCGTAGCTTCAAAAAGCTGAATAGTATTTTGTAGAGCATCTTTATATGCTAGGTTGAGGCGTTCTTTAGTTAGTTTACCTATTTGATGCGCCTTCATGGCATCAAGTAACTCACGAGGACGAGGGATGCTTCCGATTGACTCTGTGGGTATTAACATCTCATTTCCTTATTATGGGCGTACGTATTCAAGGGTGCAAAATAGTTAAATATTGCAAAGGTATGAAATGGAGACTTTACCTCATTATATAAAAAATATCATATAGATTGCTTGCAATGTCATGATTAAACCATCTAGTAATGCTATTAAAGCAAAGCTTTTCTTTATGTATCTAATGGAAACCCATTGCGTTAGAAAAGGACCCAGTAAGCCTCCCCAGAGAACACCGAGCATAGTAAATACTGCCATATTCCAGGGAACCCCACCTAAATAAGCTCCATGTATAATAGCAAGTAATAATGAGTTTATGGATAATAATACGACACCGAGCCCAATCGCTTTGTTAGGGTTTAGTCCATAAGCAAGCATACAAAAAGCAGCAATAATCTCTCCCTCACCAATAGCAACCCAGCCAGTTATCATTCCACCTATAAAAGAGACCGATATGATTGGTATAAATGCATTTGTCGGAAGTTCGTTTAATAAACCTTTTCGATTTAGCGTGACAAGTGATAGTAAGCCTGTTATGAAAGCAATAGGTCCAAAAAGCCCTTTGACTAACATGGGTTGAGGATGTATTAAAAATGTAGAAATCATTGTTCCAAAAATCAGTGCGGGTACTGTCCATTTTAGATAGTGTAATGGAACATCACCTCGGCGTATCCATCCATAGGAGCCGCTGGTCATTCCGACAGCTTGTGTAACAAAAGTGAGTTTTAAAGCACTTATGGGATCAACTTTGTAAACAAACATGAGCACAGGAATAAAAATTATCCCGCCGCCAATTGCTGTCGTATTACCAATAAATGAACCAAACAAACCTACAATAATGAGTGGCCAATTTTTAGCTGCAAGTCCTATTGGATCTGGAAATATAATCGTATACCCTACGAGCCATATCAGTGTAAATACCAGAAGCCAAGGTGTGAAATAGGTAAATTTTTGTCTCACTTTGTTTTTATAGATTTAATTTAGTATTTATTATCAATACATATATGAAAGATGGACTTCTAAGTTTCTATTAGATAGAAATTTTTAGGTAATTTGATTAATTTTGATGGTATTAGTTAATAGTGCAGAGAAGATGGAGTGATGTAAAATATCAGTTTACATTAATATGCAACAAGGATGCACCAATATTCTAAGGGACTTTATCAACAAAGCTTATGAAGTTTGAATAATGAATAAAACTATTTTGGTAACAGGTTCAAGTCGAGGTATTGGGAAAACTATCGCTTTATATTTGGCTAACAAGGGTTACGATCTTGTTATTCATTACCGAAGTCAAATTGATCAAGCACAAGAGGTTGTTAAGCAGATAAATCAATTAGAGCAATCTGCTAGATTACTGCAGTTTGATATTTCGGATAGAAAGCAGTGTGCTGAAATAATTAACAATGATATTCAAGTTAATGGGGCATACTACGGTGTAGTTTGTAATGCTGGAGTTATTTCGGACAATGCTTTCCCGTTACTAACTGGAGAAGATTGGGACAGTGTTATTCATACAAATCTTGATGGATTTTATAATGTTTTGCATCCAATAGTAATGCCAATGATCATGCGACATAAACCTGGACGGATCGTCACGCTGTCTTCTGTGTCTGGGATTATGGGGAATCGTGGTCAAGTTAACTACAGTGCAGCTAAGGCGGGCATTATAGGTGCAACAAAGGCTCTGGCGCTGGAGTTAGCTAAACGGAATATTACCGTTAACTGTGTGGCGCCTGGTTTAATTGAAACAGAAATGATGGTGAATTTATCACAGGATGAGATTACAAAGATTATTCCTGCTCAGAGAGTTGGTAATCCTAAAGAAGTTGCAGCGGCAGTAGCTTTTTTTATGTCTGAAGATGCTGGCTATATAACGCGTCAAGTTTTATCTGTTAATGGTGGGCTCTGCTAACAATCCAGTTATTAATGTTCTTAAGGATCTGATGGTTACAGTTGATGACGCTTAGTATATGTTATATGCGTAGGCGATTTAACGAATAAGATTTCAATCTAATCGACATAACGCAGCTAGAGCATCAAATTTTAATTGGGCATTTTTCACATAAGGGTTCTCTAGATCCCATGCATATCCAGCTAATATTGAGGATATCATTTTTTTGATTTTCGGTTGATCTTTGTTGTTAAAAATAACATCTTGAAATCTACCGTCATACCAAGCTTCAACATAAACCCGAAACGTATCAACTCCCTGTTGTAAAGGGATGGCATAATCTTTATCCCAGTTTACATCTTCATTATTAAATTGGCGATCCAATATATTGGCGGCTAGGCAAGCTGATTTCATTGCAATAGTTACACCAGAAGAAAAAACTGGATCTAAGAATTCACCAGCGTTTCCGAGCAACGCATAATTTTTGCCATATAAACTTTTTACATTGGCTGCATAGCCAATAATCGTATTTGATTCTTCATCAAATACTGCATTTTTTAATAATGTATGGAGACCTATATCTTGAGAAATGAAATTGATTAAAGCTTGTTTATTGGTATGTTCATTATCAAAAAAAGAAGTTTCTGCAACTACCCCTAAACTACTTCGTCCATTGCTAAATGGGATTAACCAAAACCAGACGTCCTTATGCTCAGGATGAACTGTAACTCGTATTTTATTTCTATCAAATGATGGATCATCAATTTTATCCTCAATATGGCAAAATAAAGCTTGTCTGACGGGAAATGATGAGGGTAATTCTAAATTTAATAATTTAGGTAGAATACGTCCAAAACCGCTAGCATCAAGCACGAAATCAGCTTGATAAATGATTATTTCTTCGGTAATAGTTCTAGCTGTTATCTCAGGTTTAGCAATGGTTAAGTTAGTATCAATTACTTCCATTTGCCATTGTATGTCAACACCCAGACGGATAGCTTCATTAGCGAGAACCTGGTCAAATCGACCTCTTTGCACTTGAAAAGTGGTGCCAACTCCCTCCCCAAATTTGTTTTCGAAAGAAAACTCAGTATGTTGATCGCGGCGCACGAATGATGCGCCATTTTTAAATTGGAAACCCTCATTGATAACAGCTTCCAGCATACCTGCCTGCTTAATAAACTCCATGCATTGCGGTAATAAACTTTCACCGATACTGAAGCGTGGAAATAACTGACGCTCTAAAATAGTTACTTGATAACCTTTATTCTTCAATAACGCGCCTGCAAGACAACCAGAGGGTCCTGCTCCGATAATAAGGACTTTAAAGTCTTGATTTGCTACTTTCGGCATAATATTTTAATTTACGGGGTGGGATAAGTAACGATTAAGATTTCAATTATACATAATATGAAAGTAAAGAAGTCGGTATGGTATTATCCTTGTATTGAATTTTTAACTATGCATGGAGTGATATTATTTCTAATAAAGTGAAGAATTTAACATTCTATTATGGTAATGAGAGGGATTAGAGCTGGTGCCGAAAATTTGAACAAAGCTATAAGTGAAAATCTGTTACCTTTTAAAGTCCGCGAGGACATAAGAATGGACCAGAAAAATGAAAAGAAGAGCAAGAAGAAATCACTCACCAGCATTTAAAGCAAAAGTAGC
>CAIVQX010000003.1 GCA_903908165.1 uncultured Methylococcaceae bacterium
GAAAATCTAGAGTGAGCGCTGGTAGTTCTGCCATTTTTGTGTCACGATTCATTATGCGTCCTACTTGAGTTTGATGGGGTCTTCAACTAACCGTAATTATACTCCTGTATGACGCTTTTTTATATATTAATCAGTATGTTGAATCTATTTTTGAACTCCGAAACTTTAGTTAAAAGAAAATCTGTATATCAATTCAAATAATTTTACCTTATTGTAAAAGAAGCGGATACTAGACGTTATTAATTTAGTTAAATAAATAATTCCATAATAGGTTCTGGAGAATAATATGACTATTTTTATTAACCATGACACAGTAAAAACCGACTATTGGCATAAGATTGAAGATGAGCGTATTCAATGTGATCTTTGTCCACGTTACTGCAAGCTTCATAAAGGCCAACGCGGACTTTGCTTTGTGAGACAAAACTTGGAAAATGAAATAGTCTTGACTAGCTATGGCCGCTCCAGCGGATTTGCTATTGATCCTATCGAAAAAAAACCATTCAATCATTTTTTACCTGGCACACCGGTATTTTCTTTCGGTACTGCAGGCTGTAACCTTGCCTGCAAATTTTGTCAGAATTGGGACATCAGCAAATCGCGAGAAATGGATAGTCTTATGAGCAAGGCTTCACCTGAAGCCATTGCTAAAGCAGCACTACACTATGGTTGTGATAGTGTTGCGTATACTTACAACGATCCAGTTATTTTTCATGAGTATGCTATTGATACAGCCAAAGCTTGTCGAGAGTTAGGAATAAAATCAGTCGCCGTTTCAGCAGGCTATGTAACAGCCGAACCTAGAGCTGAATTTTACCAATGGATGGATGCTGCTAACATTGACTTAAAAGCTTTTACTGAACGCTTTTATTATAAAATCACGGGTTCACATTTGGACGCTGTACTGGATACCCTAAAATATATCAAACATGAAACATCAACATGGTTGGAACTAACGACTTTAATTATTCCCGGAGAGAATGATTCGCAAGCAGAATTGGAATCAATGACCCAATGGGTGGTAGAGAACTTAGGCTCTGATGTTCCGATGCATTTTTCGGCTTTTCATCCTGATTGGAAAATGCTTGATAAATCAGCGACTCCACTTAGCTCATTATTACTAGCAAGGCAAATAGCACTAAAAAATGGGGTACATTACTCATATATCGGCAATGCGCATAATAAATCAGCAGATAGCACTTATTGTCATGGTTGCGGAGAATTATTGATAGGCCGTGACTGGTATGAGCTATTCGAGTGGAATCTGGATGATTTCGGACATTGTCGTTTTTGTGGTAACCGGTGTGCAGGTGTCTTTAGTTCTCAACCAGGAAAGTGGGGGGCAAAATCACAAAGAGTAATAATTTGATACACTCTCTATTATTAACAAAAAACTATTTGAAATAGTGTGTCATTTTCAGGGTCAATAATAAGCGCTAATCCAGCGGCTTTGTTTGTTCATGTTTCTTTCTCTATTTCTTAACTCAATGAACAGATTACGAGATTGATACTACCAACCAAACTGAGTGGCTTGTAGTGACAGGTTGGCTTACTATCGGATCGTCATCACATTAAATCTTCTGGCGTTACCAACCTGAGTGATTGTTAGTTAAAGTGCAGTTTAGTTAATAGTAATCGCTTTACGCTTGGCTTTTTCAGTTTTTGGAATCGTGATCGATAATAAGCCATCCTTAAAATAGGCTTTAGCTTTCTCATCATTAACATATTCAGGTAACGATAATGTGCGCTGATATTCACCTTGACTGATCTCACGTCGAAAATATTTACCTTTTTCTTCTTCCTTTTTTTCTTCTTTGCAGGAAGCTCTTATGGTAATTGTTTGATTGATGATGAACACATCAATATCTTCTTTTTTTACACCCGGTAAAGCAGCCTTTACTTCTATGTCATTTTCATGATCAATGATGTCTACCCGAGGAAAATTCGCCTGCGTTAATGTAGGCGCGTTCCAATCCATTAAACGTGGCCATCTGCGGGTGATAAAGTCATCAAAAAAGTGGTCAAATTCATCGAATGAAAAAAAACTACCAGTTGATTTTGGTAACAATTCAGATTTTTTTACTTCAATTTCTTGTGTTGACATAATTATTAAACCTTTTCTTTAAATAAAATAATTTTCACAAAGATTATTCTAGTGGATAATCAGATCGGCTTTTCTTCCCGGTTATTTACAGCAAAAACTCACCTTCAGCTTCCAGCCAGTCCTCAAGTTCGTGCCCCGGCTCAAAACCTCTGCTCTCTGCTTTAAGATACGCAAGTTCTGCAATACGGGCTTCTCTATCAGGTAGACAAATAGAGTTGATGGGGACTGCAGTATCAGAATTTATGTTTGCTTTTTTGACATTTAATGCCATGGGACTACCTCTCTAGTAGATGATATTGTTTGTTTATAGGCTTTGAATTACTTTAAATTCAAAGTGAATTGATTAAATCACAATGGTAAGCAAAAAAATATTCGTATAAATACCTATAGGCTCTAAAATATTTAAGGTAGATTGATTTTTATCTGAATGACTTATTACTCTTTGACATCAAGTCATATTACATTTTTTCGGAGTTCGTTTTTTACGCACACCATTATTGAAAGGTTTTAAAATGAGGTACTTACTAAAAAAGAACTATTATAGGGTTTTAAATCATCAAAGAGCTCAAGCAACTTTAATTTTTCGAGTGAATAGAGATTATGCTTATGTAAGCTATAGATATTATTGCGTGTTGACAAATTTTCTAGGATTAAAGATTGTCTTTTAATCTTGATTGACAAAGATAAACTTGTCAACAGGAAAACCCATTACTTTTGCGCGGTTAATTAAGGCATCTAATTTGGCTTTAGGTAATTGTTTGGTGCGGGACAGAATCCAAAAATAAGATTTATCAGGTCCTGTTACCATTGCGTAGCTGTAATTCTTTTTATCTAAATCTATGATATTGTAACCGCCATAAAAAGGTCCAAAAAAAGAAACTTTTAGTCTACCAATGTCGTGTTGTTCAACAAAATAGGCTTTACCTTCAGCTTGTTCCCATTTCTGATCAGTTACATTCCAGCCTTTATTAATAACTTTTATACTGTTATTGGTATTCATTGTGTAGTCGGCGGAAATATTATTAAGTCCTCTTTCAAATCTATGGTCTAAGCGTGCTATCTCATACCAAGTCCCCAAGTATCTATTTAAGTCAAAATTGTTGACTGCTTTAAGATCCTCAGGAATTCCAGTACATCCAATTAATATCTGTGTAAACAAAACAATAAAAAAATAATTTTTTTTCATAATAAATTGTTAAGCTCGCTAATGTGATAACTATTTTAGTTCGTTATTTGGTTCTATTGGGTCAGTTTTATCTATTTCAATAAACCCGTAGAGAAGATGAGAAATGCCTGTGTAAAGAAAAAATAGCCGAAGATTTTGATCGAATTCTATTGCATTTATCTCAGCATAGAATTCAAGCGATCCGATTATTAGGATAAGGAAAAAACCAACTGCCAACATCACACGAGAATTTTTTCTTAAAAAACAGTATAGTAAAATGGCTAGCTCGTTTATAGCCATATAAACCATGATTACGCGGATATTATTGCCAATGGCACCATATAGATCTTCGTTAAATTCGAATATAGAATGGTTTTCTGTTGTTGATAGTAGACATCCAACTACTAATACAATTGCAGAAATATAAAAATTGGTCTTAACTAAAAAATTGATGCTTTGGAATAAACTTATGTTCATATTTTTATCGAAAAAAACCCTCTCATAGACAAATTGAGAGGGTGCATAGAGGAGGACGATTAGTGTTATCTTGGGATAATATTTATCCTAAGACTATTACAATAAGTCGTTTATTAGCTGTTCTTATAGGTCTCTATAATAAATAGCATTAAACTGACATCAAGTTTACTGTAGGAATTTATTTTGTCAAACTATAGTTGTACAAAACCTGTGCAAGTTTGTCTATGTTCATTTTTATGTTATCTTTATCACTAAGTTTGATATTTGAATATTCATGATAAGTATCGAATTTAAAGAATTATTCCTTGGTTTTCTTTTGGCTGTAATGCCTTTAATGAACTTAATCGTTCAATAAAAATTGATACTATGACAACTAATAATGATGAAACAAAAATAAAAATACTTGTTACAGGTGGTACTGGTTTTATTGGAAGTGCACTAACTAAGTGTTTACTGAATAATAGTTATCATGTGACTGTGTTAAGTCGAGCAACATTTTCTTCTGTTAAGAGTGTTTGTGGAGCAGAGGTTGATGTATTAGGTAGTTTTGATCAAATTGAGGCGGATGATTTTTATAATATTGTTATAAATCTTGCGGGCGCCCCCATTTTTGGTTCTCGATGGACTGATAGTCGAAAAAATATACTTAGAGATAGTCGAATTAAGTTAACGGAGCAATTGATTAACTCTATTGCACGTATGTCAATTAAACCTGAACTGTTAATTAATGGTTCTGCTATTGGATATTATGGTGATCAGGGTGATACTCAATTGACAGAGCAATCAGAAGTTAAAGCTGATTTCTCTCAAAAACTATGCTCTGATTGGGAACAGGAGGCACTTAAAGCTGAGTTGATGGGTATTAGAGTCTGTTTGATGAGAACAGGTTTGGTGTTGGGGGAGGGCGGAGGACTATTGCAGCGGATGTTACTACCTTTTAGATTGGGTCTTGGTGGTCGCTTAGGTGCAGGCAACCAATGGATGTCATGGATTCATAGAGATGATTGGATCGCTATAGCTTTAAAAATGATTAAAGATTCTTCTATGCAAGGTGCCTACAATGCAACAGCTCCAAATCCAGTCACAAATAGCCAGTTTACTCTGACCTTGGCGGAATCATTACATCGTCCTGCTTTACTTCCAGTTCCTGCTTGGTTATTGAAAAGTTTACTGGGTGAAATGTCAGAGCTTGTTTTGGGTAGTCAACGAGTGTTACCAGAGCGTCTAAACTTAGAGGGTTATCAATTTAAATTTACCCATTTAGAGTCGGCATTAAAGCAAATTTTGAATCAAAAATGAGCAGGGTAATACAGTATAAAATTAACCCCAATAAGCTTTTATTGAGCAAATGGACAGCTGTAAAACCTCATAATAAAGAGAAACATTTTTTAGTTAACTGTCTTATAAAAAATGAGGAGCAAATTGTTGTTGCATGTGTGCTAGAAGCAGTCATTAATCATCAAGAATATGAAATAGATTGGCGGTTATTAAAAGAACCATCAGTTTGGTTGCTCGGTTGGCAATAAATTAAATAATTAGTGAATCTTTACCAGTAGAAAAAATTTAAGTTTATATGAGTGGGTAGAAGGGTTGTAAATAATGTAACTATCAAGGTATTATTGGCAGAGTTATGGATACAATTTAAAAAACTTACAAAGTAACGTTCGACTTACACATTGATGGGCGATTTTTTGGTTTTGCTCAGCTTGATGATAAATATAATAAAAACTGGAGGAAGGTATGTTCAAGATTCGTACGCTAGTGACTGCGCTAGCATTGGTAAGTTCTATATCGGTGGCGTCAGCGTGGGAAACTCTTCCCAGCACTGCTCCAGCACCAGCAGATAACCCGACAACTGCAGAGAAGGTAGAGCTGGGTAAAATGCTTTATCATGATCCTCGATTATCTTCTACTGGAACAGTTTCTTGTGCATCATGCCATAACACTATGTTGGGCGGTGACGATAATAGACCAAACTCTATGGGTGTTAATGGTCAGACTGGTGGTCGAGGTGCTCCCACAGTATGGAACTCTGCTTTTAATGCTGTGCAATTCTGGGATGGCAGAGCACCAAGTCTTGAAGCTCAAGCTGCAGGTCCTGTAACGAATCCAATTGAAATGGGTATGAAAAGCTGGGATGACGTAGTCGATCGTTTAAAATCAATTCATGGTTATCATGTTGCTTTTGAGAAGGCTTTTGGTGGTGATGCAATTACTAAAGATAATGCCACTAAAGCCATCGCTGCTTATGAAAGAACATTAATTACACCTAATAGTCCATATGACAAATATGTTTCAGGCGATAAGTCTGCGTTAACTGATCAGCAAGTTCGTGGTATGAATAAAGTTGCAGAATTAGGATGTACTGGTTGCCATAGTGGTCCAGCATTTAATGGCCCAGGAATGTTTCAAAAATTCCCTATCCATAGTAATGCATTTTATGCAGCAAAATATCATTTCAAAAATGATAAGGGCTTAGCTGAAGTAACAAAAAATGCTGATGATGAAAATATGTGGAAAGTACCTACACTACGTAACATTGCAGTAACTGCCCCTTATTTCCACAATGGTATCGTTAAAACGTTAGAGGAAGCAGTTACAGTTATGGCTAAAGTTCAATTGGACAAGGATTTATCAAAAGAAGAGGTGGCTGATATCGTTGCATTTTTGAATGGTCTGACGGGTGAGTTCCCTAAACAAGCCATGCCTACTTTACCTCCAACGCCTGGTACAACTTTTAATTGATCCAATCAAGTAGAGGCGCTTTTTGCGCCTCTACTTATCTCTCTAGCAATAAACATCATTTAAGATCATCTTTTGCTCAATTGTAATTTAAGTTTAAATTAAATTATAAACACATTAATTCAATTGCTTATATGGATTGGCTAAACCAGTAATTTAGGTAATCTTTAATTTCTTACCTCGTATATATCTCATTATCAAGAATCTACATACATGAGTAAAATCATTGTGATTATTGGCATGGGTGAGCTAGGGGAGTTATTTGCTCGAGGTTTTTTAAAATTAGGTCATCCTGTTTATCCGGTCCTTCGAAATATGCAATTGTCTGATGTCGTTTTTTTTGTATGTTGGAAGCATTCTCTGCGAACCCTGATCATATTTGCCGAGGGCGAACTGCAACAGAACGCTTACATAGAGTGTTGAAATATTCAGAAATAGCAGGCATTAGAGAGCTGGTGCCGAAAATTTGAACAAAGCTATAAGTGAAAATCTGTTACCTTTTAAAGTCCGCGAGGACATAAGAATGGACCAGAAAAATGAAAAGAAGAGCAAGAAGAAATCACTCACCAGCATTTAAAGCAAAAGTAGC
>CAIVQX010000004.1 GCA_903908165.1 uncultured Methylococcaceae bacterium
AGCCAGTAATTTGATTTGGGTGGACGTCAAACTCCTCTGCTATCTGTGCAAGCGTCTTATCGCCTATTAAAGCAGCTAATGCCACTTTTGCTTTAAATGCTGGTGAGTGATTTCTTCTTGCTCTTCTTTTCATTTTTCTGCTCCATTCTTATGTCCTCTCGGACTTTAAAAGGTAACAGATTTTCACTTATAGCTTTGTTCAAATTTTCGGCACCAGCTCTTTTTCATCTAATACATAATCATCGGTAAGTGAATTAAGCAAAACATTACTTCTCACTACTTTTTGAGTAGTGAGGGAAGGGGGCAAGTGCAATTTTTAATTCAAGGCTTGCTTGAACAAATTAGATGGCAATATAAACGTTCAATTGAAAAAATAGACATTTAATAACACGGTGTCTTCTAAAGTAGGTAATTCGCTAACAAAGATCCGGCATACTTACTAAAGTCGGCAGTTATTCCATATGAAAAACCCAAAAAGTTGAAAAATAACATTGATGGACTAGTATGTTAGGGACATTAAACAAATAATTGTCATATTAAATTTAAAAATAACTAACACAGAAGCTATTTCACTTTTCAAATTTTAATGGGAAACAACAATGAAAATAACAGGACTTATATTTGCAAGCGCATTATTGCTTTTCAGTACGATGCTATTTGCTGAAAGTCATTTAGATTCTGCACTGGAACACGCCAACGCAGCCGTTAAAGAAGGTCAAGCAGGTAAAGCACCTAAACTTGTAATTCATGCAAAAGCAGCTTTAGAGCATTCACAAGCCGCTTCTGTCGTTGCCAAAAATGTCAGTAAAACCCATATAGATGCAGCATCACTATCACTACAAACTGCCATAGATCATGGCAGTTTGAATCACGTCGAACCTGCGACAACCTCTGCGGAAGAAGCTGTAAAACATCTAGAAGAAGCTAAAAAATAAAAGAAACTTGCTTTTTCTTCATATTAGAGTAACAGAAAAACCAATACGTTATACTTAAGTGATGCACTTCTTCTGTTTCAGTACAACAGATAAGGCACACTCGAGTTCAGTTCAGTAGAGTACGATTAAAAGAACCAGTCCTAATCCAGCTAGCGAGATTACAATGTTAAAATCACCCAATAACTCTTCCTTAGAAAAACAATTCATAGAAACAAACGTGCTTGATGAAAAAGATGTGCAAAGTAATCAAGCTGCAGATCAACATAAAACATCTGACCAACATAAGGCTTTTTATGAATATTTACAGGCACACAGTCGCTTAAATACACAGCTCAAAGACTTAAAAAATATCCATTAAAGGCAATGAACTAATACAGTTTATTAAAGTCTTAACAAAGTGTTTTAAAGTTCCGAGCTTTAAAAACATAGTCTCAATTACTACAGCAATCGGTTATTTTTACTAAACTCGCGTTAACGAAATAACCGCTTTTTTTGCAGTTACTCATCCCTAACTAATCGTTTTTATATTTTAGTTGAGTTATTTTTGAACATGGCTGATGGTTTCCCACATGTCTATTTAATTGGCATATTGGGCATTTCCATATATTCTTTTTCCCATAGGTATTGTCATCTTTTGATGACTCATCATCAAATTCGACCTCATCTATTAATTCATTATCCATAAATAACTATTTGGTAATATGTAGCAAACGAAGATTAAGACAGCATATTGAAGTGCTATCGATAATAATAACCTATTCTTCTGCTTTATATTCTAACTTTTCTTTGGAGACTCTAGCTATCATGCGTCTGTGACGCTCCTAAATATTAAGATACAACAAGTAAAAATAAAAAAAGAAATATAATTTTTTAAGAGATATAAGAAAAAAGAATGTCAATTAATGTCAAATTTTTGCTAGTTTCATTAGAAAAATAGCCTTCAGTTTACGAATATGAATTTTTATATTGTTAGTATTCATATTTTTCAATTTATAGGCTGGTAATATCAAAATTAATTGGAAAGTACTAGATATTCAATAACACGGATAAACTTGATTTTTATTGTGTATCTTCATAATATACAAATATGATTGATTTTACTAAAATTACAACATTCGATTGGGATGAAGGTAATGCGCGGAAAAATGACAAGCATAGTGTTTCAATGGTTGAAGCTGAGCAGGTTTTTTTCAATGATCCTTTGCTTATAATTGAATATGCTAAACACAGTGTTGCCGAAGGGCGGTTTCATGCCTTGGGTAAGACTAATGAGCATCGAAGATTGCATATTACATTTACCCTGCGAAATAATGGCGAAAGTATACGCGTTATCTCCGCTAGAGACATGCACAGAAAGGAGCGTAACATTTATGAGCAAACTACTCAAAACCCTTCCAAAATTTACCAATGAACATGAAGAGCGGGCATTTTGGGAACAAGAAGATTCAACAGAATATCTTGATTGGACAACAGCCAAGCGAGTTGTTTTACCTAATTTAAAGCCCAGTACTAAAACCATTTCTCTGCGACTTCCCCAGCATCTGCTTAATTCGATAAAAGCGGCTGCAAATTCTCGTGATGTGCCGTATCAGTCACTTATTAAAGTATGGTTGCAGGAAAAATTACATAACCATTGAATTAACCAGAGGGTCATTAATGTGGGTTAGCTAACCATTTAGTTTGAGCTAATAATCCTTATTGATCTTGTTGTGGGTTAAACACATTTTATTAAATGATGGAATAAAAGTTTATAGTGTAAGACATGATCTTTAAGAATTTACAATTTAACTTAAAATCTGTATAACTTTAAATGGGTTTTTTAGTTAAAAAGGTACGTTTTAAATGAATGAAAGCTGGTGACAAATAAACGTATTATTCTTTGAAATCAAGGCCTACTTTTGGCATTATGGTGACAAACGGCGTGCTTGAGTTATTGATAAATATGGATGTCATACTGAATTGTGATTCCGGTTGTCGCGGGTTCGAGCCCCGTCGTTCACCCAAATAAAATCAATAAGTTACATCGATTTTTGGGCATAAATCTCAGAATCTGCTGGTGATAAACGACTATTTGATGCAACGATAAATTTGCATCGTATCCATCTCAGCCCATAATTTTCATTATGGCGACTTACATAAAAAGAAAATCTGAATAGTTTTCGCAAATTCAAAGCAAACGTTATTCTGATTTGTACTATTTCAACTTACTGCCCAGCTTTAAAGATATAGCCGCTTTTTATGTTAGTGATTCAATCAACTTGTTCTCCAATCTCTTTTTTATGATGATTAGGCATAAAATGAAGAGTATAAAAATTGTCATTCAGCATGGAATTATTACCATGTTCTTCTGAAAAACAGCGATAAGATGTACCAGTATGAATTTTTATAAATTAATGGGCTCTAAATATGTACACTGAACTGGAAAG
>CAIVQX010000005.1 GCA_903908165.1 uncultured Methylococcaceae bacterium
AGAATGATGCCATGAGGCAGTGACAATACATCAATAAACTGTTGCAGGTGTCGGCCAGCAAATCCAAGCGCTGCAAAATCAAGGACGGTGTTTTCTTTATCTAATAGTCGGATAACAACACTTTCACCATGCATAGTAGGGATTGTAGATACCCGTAAATCGAGTTCTTTACCAATCATTTGTACTTTGATTCGGCCATCTTGGGGTAAGCGGCGTTCGGCAATATTAAGCTTTGCCATAATTTTGATACGTGAAATAACGGCTGCAGTTGATTTTACATTGGGGGCATCAATTTCCTGCAAAACCCCATCAATACGTAGTCTGATTTTTAATGATTGTTCGAAAGGTTCAATGTGTATGTCGGATGCCTTGGTTTCAATGGCCCGTTGCATAATTAAATTAACCATTTTGATAACCGGTGCTTCACTGGCCAAATCTTTTAAGTGCGCTAAATCTTCTTCACCTAAATCATCAGTTGCCGAATCTGCAATCAGTTTGTCCATTTTTGATTTGTCTTCACCATACTGAACATCGAGAGCGGCATCAATTTCTGAGAGCAAACCTACTTTTGCAATGATAGGCTTTCCTGTAGCTAACCTAAGTCCGTTGATAGTAAACTGATCTTCTGGATCCATCATGGCTACTGTCATAGCATCATTGGTATGCTGTAAACCAATGATATGATAGTTTTTTAAAAACCGTAAAGACACCGTTTCCGGTAACTGCATTTCTAAAGGATATTGATCAGGGGTTACTTTCTCAAAATGACCTGACTCAACAAAAGCATCAGCGACATCAAGTTCGGAACAAAGACCCAATTTAACCAGTAACTGTGGCAAGCTTTCTGCCAACGAAGTTTTTTGAATACGCTCCGCTTTTTTTAGCTCTGATGCCGAAAGTTTATTTCTTTCCTGTAGTGTGAGTAGCAAAGACTGATAGGGCATAATGTTTTACAGTTAGGTTTTACTTTTTCAAATAAGGGTGGTCTTTTTTGATAATGATAAATATGGTTTAGATATTTTAGTTAAGAATATAAAATTTGGTTGAATAAAGTAAAGCTAAAGCGAATATGAATATTAATCGTTACATAAGTTCCTGCACAAGGCACTATGTTGATTCCTCAGCATACAATATATTAGGCAACCGAAAAAAGCTTTTCACTAATTTTATTTGTTGCTGAATTGATAGTAAGGTAGAGATAATGAGTTTCTCCATTTCTAGCTTACTCTTAATCGGATGTTTGCCTACTTCAGCTTCGGCAGGATTTCAAACTTGCTCATCTGGGTTTATTTCGGGTGATTAGGCAGGTATAAAAGCCATTATGATTTCGCCCTCCCGATTTTTTCCATTCAAAGTAGCCGGTCACCTTGTCGATAACTGGCCAGCCAGTCAAATACAGTCCTTGTCGGAAAATTAAAAACACATGCAATCATTATAACGGATTCTTTTCTTAGAATTACCGCTTCGACTAATTCTTTGCGTTTTCGGTTTTGTTACTCTGCTTTATTCAGGTTTATATTGCATCAGAATATGCGATAACTTATGCAACGATTAATCTTGAAATTTTTAAATTAAATATATAAGTAAGTGTATAATTTATAATAAATACAAAAAATTGAAGTTATTTTTCATTTAAAGTTTTTAAATTTATTGACGTTAATAGGTTATTGATCGCACATAAATAGCATTAATAGAGTGCAAAGATAAAATAATTGCACGTACAAATATAATTTTGAGAGTCACTCTCAACGGAGAATCTAATGAAAAATTTTTGGTTTGCAAAAAGTCTTCCCGCATTGATAGTGC
The DNA here is from genome assembly GCA_903908165.1 of uncultured Methylococcaceae bacterium. GTDB lineage: Bacteria > Pseudomonadota > Gammaproteobacteria > Methylococcales > Methylomonadaceae > Methylobacter_C. Next base: position 1,807 of record CAIVQX010000005.1, read on the forward strand.
TAGTCAGCTTGATTACACCAATAACGTTTGCATTTGCGGCTGGAGGCAAAACCTTACTAAATGCTGACGCTAACGATCTAAGTCATTTTAACCAGTCTAAACATAAAAGAACCGGCAAAGTAAATTTTCTTGCCACAGAAAGAGGCTATGCCATCCAGCCGCATTCCACATTAAAGGCTAACCCCACTAAAGAACAAGTGTCACGTTCATTTTTGTCTGTCTACGGCAAGCATTTTGGTTTAAAGAATGAAGCTACAGAGCTTGTCACATCAAAAATTAAAACACCAAAGGATGGCAGATCCATCAGTCGATTTAAGCAGGTTTATAGTAACATTCCTGTTTATGGTGGCGAACTTGTTGTTGATATCGATGCAGATAATAATCTTCGCTCGATCAATGGCAATATTGTATCTGACATTAATGTTTCAACTGCTCCTACTGTAACTGCATTAACCGCTCAAACAGCTGCCGTGAATGTCGTAGCCAAAAGTTACCAAGTATTTGCAAATACGTTGATGGCCAGTAAGCCGGAACTAATTATTTTTAACGCTTCAGTAGCAGGCATAAATGGAGGCAACGAAACCCTTTTGGCTTGGAAATGTGTCGTCAGTAGTATTCCGTCAGTTTTTGAGGCTAAAGAACCCATTAATGAACAGGTCATTATTGATGCAAAAAATGAAAAGATTATCAATCATTTCAATCTGATAGCTGAGACAAAAAACCGTTCAACTTATGATTTGCAACATACAACCTCGACGTCAACTCTACGTCGAACTGAAGGGCAAGCCAATATTGGAGATCTTGAGATTGATAATGCCCATAATTTTGTAGGGGACACCTATGATTTTTATAAAAATGAACATAATAGGGATAGTATAAATAATGCAGGCATGACCTTGGTATCCAAAGTACGTTACTCGACAAACTACTGTAATGCTTACTGGAACGGCGTTGAAATGACATACGGTGATGGTTGTATTATAGTCACGGATGATGTCGTTGCACATGAGTTGACCCATGGCGTAACTCAATATGAATCTAATTTAATTTATCAAGGCCAGTCAGGGGCCATTAATGAAGCGTTTTCTGATATCTGGGGTGAGTTTGTCGATTTGAGTAATACTCAAGGCAATGATGCCCCTTCAGTACGTTGGCTTATGGGCGAAGATACTTCGATTGGTGCATTACGAAATATGAAAAATCCACCTGAATTTCAAGACCCTGATCGAGTCAAATCAAGTTTATATTATTGCGGTACGGGCGATAATGGTGGCGTTCATTACAATAGCGGCGTAGCCAATAAAACTGCTTATTTGATAACCGATGGTGATACGTTCAATGGATACACCATAACGGGTTTGGGTCTATCCAAAACCGCAGATCTTTTTTATGAAGCGCAATCAAACATACTTATATCCAGCGCAAATTATAATTCCCTTTATGCTGCCCTTAATCAGGCATGTACTACCCTGAATTACAGCGCTGCTGAATGCCAGCAGGTCAGAAATGCCGGACTTGCTACTGAGATGAACTTAACTCCTTGTCAGACTGCTCCTTGTGTTGCATCAACAATTGCGGTAAATACCTCATTACCTGAGGTATTTACCGCTGGCTTGTTAGGAACTACTGATTGTGGATCAACAGAGAGATCAGGTTCTTATCAAGATGCCATTACCTTCTCAGTGACAGCAGGTGAGCAGTATGTAATTACGATGAATTCGACAGCTTTTGATACTTATCTTTATCTATTTAATGACACCACTTTAGTAGCATCAAATGATGATGGAAATGGCGGCACTAATTCTAAAATAACTTATACGGCAACTGCTTCCGGAACACTAACAATCCATACTACCTCTTATTATGCTTCTGCAACTGGAGCCTATTCAATAGCAGTGTCTTCTATATCAACCGCTAAATCGGATCAAACGATTACTTTTGGTTCAGCGCCTACTATAACTGTGGGGGGCACTGGTGTATTATCAGCAACAGCCTCTTCAGGCTTGGCAGTAATGTTTACGAGTGCTACACCTTCAGTCTGTACTGTAAGTGGATCCGCTGTTACCGGTGTAAGTGCTGGCAACTGTAGTATATTAGCTGATCAACCGGGTAATAGCACCTATAATCCAGCTCCACAGGTTTCTCAAACTATTACAGTAAGGGCCGCCCTACAATCTCAAACTATCACTTTTGGTGCGGCACCTAGTCTGCGTGTTAATAGATCAGCGACTTTATCAGCCATAGCATCGTCTGGATTGAGAGTAACTTTTAGTAGCGCTACGCCTTCTTTTTGTTATGTAAGTGGTTCTAGAGTAACAGGTATAAGAGTTGGTAATTGTAGTGTATTAGCTAATCAAGCAGGAAATAGGAAATATAATGCAGCTCCACAGGTTTCCCAAGCTATTATAGTAAGGTAAGGATTGATCGATGAAAGAATATGCGAAAACTAACTTGAACTGAAATTGCTTCAATTACTTTTGTTACTATCATTTGTGCTATTGGTAATAGCAAATAATTTAAGTTAGCACTGAAACGTTGGTGTTACCATAGGATTGATAGCAAGGCAACACAATAGTGGCACTAAAGAACTTTTATTGGTTGTATTTAGTTGGGGAAATTTTGTTTGCGAGCTTAGCTCATATAGTCAGCGCAAGCATTTATGAGACTGGTGGGTATTAAAAGTTATACACAGATTCACTGTGTACAAAATTTGTGCAGTCGCCGGAATAAAAATTTTACTGAAGTTGCTTTTGCTAACAACAGTAACTAATCCGGCGACTTAAAGCTTTATTGTTCTAACGTAACGAAAGCTAGCTTGCTAATACCTGCATGCTGAACTGCTGCCATTACTTCAGCAAGTTTCGAATACACTACCTCTTTATCAGCATAAAGATGCACGCCGATTTCTGCATTTTTAGCCAACTCAGCCTTTAAGGCGATTTCAAGCGCGCCTAAATCGGCAATTGGAATTTTATTAATAGTAATAACACCTTGGATGTCGATACCTAGTTGTAAAGGTTGCTCATCGACATCGGCGGTAGTTTGCACAGTTTTTGGTAAAGTCACATGGACTGATTGGGTCAATAGCGGTGCGGTTACTAATAAAATAATCACCAGCACTAACATAACGTCCACTAAAGGCGTCACATTTATTTCGCTCATTGCACCTTCGTCTTCAGATTGGGTTTTAAAAGCCATTGTTTATACCTGACCGTTTTTTGTATCGAAAGCAACAGAGCGATGTAAGGCAACGGATAGAAAGCTGGCAATAAAGTTTTCTAAGTTAGCGCGTTGTATTTTTACCCGACGTAGAAAAAAGTTATAGGCCAATACCGCAGGTACCGCTACAGCAATACCAATGGCCGTTGCTACTAAAGCATCGCCGATAGGGCCGGCAACAACATCCAGACTGGTTGAGCCACTGGCTGTAATTTCATGCATAGCATGCATAATACCCAATACAGTACCAAACAAGCCTACAAAGGGTGCAGTACTGCCAATACTGGCTAACAGTGTTAAACCACCTTCCATTGAATGTTGCTCTTGTTGTACTTGTACGCGTAATGACTGTTCGAGTAATTCTGCCGAATTACCGCAATGTTTAAGCATTTTTCCTGCTGACAGTTGGTGCTCATCAAGCCATGTTATGCCTTTATAAGCCAGTCGAGCTTGTGAACCTTTGGCTAATTCAGGTGATAAATCTTTAATCTTTTTTAAGTCAGATAAATCCCAAAATGCGCTTTCAAAGCGTTCATTGCAGCGACTGTTATTAAAAAACTGCCAAATCTTATAGAAAATAAGAGTCCACGTTATGATTGAAAAGAGCAGTAAAGTGTAGAGTGTGCCATCAATAATAAGTTGTGGTGATATATGACTGGTCATGAAGATTTTATCCTTGTAAGAGTGCTTTAAAAGTTAGTGTTCAAGTTTAAATTGTAATTTCTGTACGGCGCGTTGAGTAACGGCGACACCATTGACTATTTTTTCTTTAAATTCCCATTTGTTAATCGCTGTAATTGCGGCATCATCAAAAATATCATCAGGTTCTGATTCAATAACTACAGCATCATCAACAGAGCCGTCAGTTTGAACAGTAAATTCAACCTTTACCCAACCTTCAATATGATGGCTGTGGGCATAAGGTGGATATTTGGGCGGTACACGGAATAATGCAATCACGCTTGAAACTACGTTTTGATTATTGCTGGTAGGGCCAATTGCTGTGGTGCTTTTTGCCGCTGAATTGGCAGTCGCTGAGGGCGCTGTCGCCGCAGGAGCCGGTAGTGTAGGCGTAACCTGTGGCGTTGGGGTGGCTTCTTTTATCTCAGGTGGTTTGGGCGCCGGTTTTTTGACCACATCGGGTTTCTTAACGGGCTTTGGCTTTACCACTGGTTTTGGTTTTACAGGTTCTTTTTTAGCGGGTGGTGGCAATACTGGGGCCTTTAAAGCAGGGTTGGATTTTTGTAATAACGCAACTTCCATAATAACCGTACTATCACTTGGGGGTATTGTAGGTTTTCTCGTTAGGTACCAGGCCAAAAGCCCATGCAATATGAGTACGCTAGCCAAAACTAAACCGGCAATTTGTCGCGATTTTTTTTGCTGTGCCAGAGGTTTAAAATTTACGTTATCAGAATCGGAGGTATTGACTAAGGACATGAAATTAACGCGTATTGATAATATGCTGATGGCTAATGCGCTTCAGGTTTTAAATAATGACTGATAAATTGGGGGGGCTTCTAAAAGTTGCTCCCCCCTTTTTTTTATTTTACAGACGTTTTAGTTGATAACCCAATTTTTGTGATTGTATGGAAAGATAAATAGCCTGTCCGTCAGTGATCAAAAAAGGTTCATCCAATGTTTCAGTCGATTGCATAACTACTTCAGGCGTTGACCAAGTCTTACCATCATCGCTTGATTTCATTAACTGAACACTATTTTGAGTACCATCAAATTCCTGCCAAACGATAGCAACTTGTTTGCCCAGTCCTATAACATTAGGGTGGCTTGCGCCATCATTACCAAAATGTAAAGGTTCTGAAAAGTGGGCTCCAGAGCTAGTTGAGGCTGCATAGAATAGGCCTTTTTTATTTTCAGCACCGCTAAACCATACCGCATGATAAGTGTCGATGTCAGAAATAGCAAGGCTAGGTCCATGATGAGGACAGGCATCAATCGCCCAATTCTCACCACCTAAATGAACCATTTCTCCAGGCGTATTCCAGTCTTTAAACTTGATAAGGGCATGGTCACGTATTTTGCCATCAAAGATATGTCGCCAAGCGATGACAGGTGAATTGTCTTTTGCAATGGCTGTATCTATACGACAACATTCGCAAGTATGATCGGCAACATGTTTGTTGGCATGGAAATGTTGGCCACCATCATCAGACCAAGTGTAATAAACTGAAAGCCCTTTGAAGTCTTGGCCTGATTTTTTTGTATTCTCAGTATCTCTTGCATCTAGCCAAGTAATAAATATTTCATCATTTTTACCAATGGCTAAGCTATTAAAACGATGTCGAATGATCTCAAGATTATCGTTAACAGTGACAGGATTAGAAAAATGTTGGCCGTTATCCGTTGATCGGCTAAAACGTACGTATGTGCTACGTTTTTTATCAAGCGTTAAGTCCCATGTTAAATAAATAACGTCATTATTATCGAGTTTTATTTTTGGCCGACTTTCAGCTTTAGCGGCAACTTGTTCGCTAATGGCATTGACTTGAATTGGTGCTGTAAAAGAGGTGCCATTATCTGTGGAAGATTGAACATAAATAAAGCCATTATTTACCCAAGCAATCCAAAGAATGCCTTTTTTGCTAAAGGTTGCAGTCACCGTGTCTGAGCAGGCTACGCTTGGGGTGGCTTTAAGATTGGCGCAAATGCCTTTTTTCACAGTTTCGTGGCCGTGCTTAGCTGCATGCTTAGCTTGATCAACTGGTTTAACTTCGTCTGTGGTTGCACAGCCAGCTAAAGTTAATAATGCAAGAGATAAAAATGAACTTGATAGTTTCATAATGAGGCCGTTTCAAATAAATAAGGGGGACAAAATATTTTTGTCCCCCGATTTGCTAGGCAAAATAAAATTTGACTAGCGTATGTTTATAATTTTGTAGTTATACTTTAATTCTGCAAAAAAAGCGTGCAAACTGATATTTATGTATCCAATCCTTTAGCGCGCTGACATTAGCAAAAATAAGTCCCCTCAGCAATAAAAAAGATTAATTAAGTTAAAATTTGTAGCCGACTTGCAAGCTGAATGATCGCATCGGTAGAGGGTGATTATAGAAGGCTCTATAATTATTAACGTTATCTATACCTGCAGAAACATGTCCTTTTTTATTGTTGAAATGATAGGTCGATTTCAAATCAACAAAGTACGATGAGTTAGATGCAGCATAGTAATTTAGATCTTGATCTTGGTTATCTAATTGGGAATACATATGGCTCTGATAACGTAATCCTACTGAAGTATCTAAATCCCGGAGGACATGATAGGTGGTAAGGAAGTTTGCTCGGAAATTAGGCAATAAGGCCATGTTTTTACCAACATAAATAGGATTAGTTGGGTTTTTTGTTATCTCAGAATGTAGGATTGTTGAATCTGCTTTTACGTCGAAATCAGAGGCAAAAATATTATTATGTTGAAGCGTCACATCAATCCCATTAACTACAACTTCACCTATATTAGACATATATGAAGTATACTGGGTGGGATTAGATAGACCAAGAGCAGAGTTAGATATGGATTGGGCGTAAATGGTATTTTCTACTGCTTCATGAAACAGATTAAGACGAGCGAAACCGTTGTCAAAATTATATTCACTTAATATATTTTGGTGTAAGCCGTGCTCTGGTTTAAGATTATAATTAGAATATGAGCTGTTGCCGGTTAAGGTAGATGAATTATTATATAGTTCGCTTACTAATGGAAATCGATAGGCTTCACCTAATGAATAACGAAATCTCAGTCGGTTTGGGGCAAAGCCAAGGGAGAACTTAGGTGAGAAACCATTAGCGTTTGACCCAGGCAATTGACCACTTTGATTTGGACTTGTTTGGTATACACCATCACTTGCAATCCAGCGTTCTAATCGAGTACCAAAACTTGCATCCCAGTCTTGTAAAAATCGCCAAGTTAATTGTCCAAATAATCCGTAAGTATTGGTAATACCGCCGCTGCGTATTGCAAGTGAAGTTTGGGCCTCTGTAGTGTAATTGTTAGAATTGTATTGAGCGGTATACATTCTCGAGTTTTGAATCTCAAAACCGGTAGAAAAAGATAAGTCTTTATTTCCTAAAAATTCTTCATTATCAAATTTAACTTTACCATTTACCCATCCCATACTATCGGTAGTATTAACCTGTCCAGCATTAGTATTCCTGGGATCTTCGGGATTTACTGTGGATGTAACCGTTCGATCTTTGAGAACATCAAACCAACTAACATTAGTATCTATATTCCAATTGCCATAGATCTGTCCCTTTAAACCACCACTTACAGTAAAGGTTTGCCTTTCTTGGTTGCTGGTACCAAAACTAGTATTTAAAGGCTGTACTTGCTTACCATCAAAATTGTATTTTGTAGCCGTTGAGGAGGAGCCTGAGGTGCCATATATAACATTTCCTTGAGAATCTCTCAGAAAAGAATTGCCAGTACTGCTAACATTAAGGTCTTCAAATGCGGTTGTAAATAAGGCATCCAGTTTTGGAGTGATTGCATAACCGCCTTTCCATTTGTATAAATTATCGACTGATAACGTAACCCCAGAATCACCATAAGATATTCGAGGTTGTCCTGCTTTTCCACCAACATTCGCTGTAGTACCAATAGCTTTGGGGTTTTGCTCAAATACACCGCCGGTAACTACAGGATTAAAGCGGGTGGCATTTACTAATGGTCCACCATTCGCTTGATATGGGCTGGCTGTATTGGAAGTATTATATAAAGTCATTGGCTGCCCTTGATTCTCTATATGTGTATATGAAAAATAAGAGCTTAACTTATCAAATTTTTCACCATATGAGCCAAAGGTTTTAAAACCTTGTAGGTTTTCGTTAGTACCTTCATAGTGGTAAGGTTGCAATAAATAAGTACTTTCAGTATACACTTCTCTTTTTTGGGGAAGTAGAGTCGTAAAATTAACAACCCCACCCATCGCATTTCCGCTGTATTCAGCTGAAAATGGTCCACCTAAAACTTCTACTGACTTGATTTCATCTGGGCCAACTAAACCCCAGCGAGGGGAGCCATTAAAACTATATTGTAGTGAGTTCCATATGGGCATGCCGTCAGCAAAGACCATCACTCTTCCGCCTTGGTAGGGATTGGATCCTCGCATACCGATAGGAGCATTTGGGTCGCCAATATAGCGTTGACGGACAAAAACACCTGATTCGTATTTGACAGAATCAGCTGTGGTGATAGCATTAAATTTTTCTAAATCTTGTTTGCTGATTCTAACTTTAGGAGTCGCGAAATCTGTTTTTGAAGGTATTTCAGCCTTACCATCTTCTGAATCAATTTCAGTGACCACCATATCTTCAAAAGCAATTTGCGTGTTATCTGGAGTATCCTTGGTTTTTTTTGCGGAGCTGGTTTTTTTTACGATTTTTGGTTTTACTTTAATTGTTTTAGTGCTCGTAGTGGTAGTCGTTGTTGTGTCTGAAGCTGTAGCTCCTATCGCAGTTAATGGCGTTGTTAGCATTAACATACAAATTAATGCATGGCTTTGTTTAATTTGGAAAGGAGGTTTAAGTAAAGGCATTAAATTAATCCTGGTTTTATAATTAGAGTTATAGTTAATTCATAATGTAGATCTTTTGTTTTAGCAGATTGTGTGCCAATTCATCAAAGTCCTTTTTCAGTAAAGCTTTGGAGGCATGTAAGGTTTTTATTAAGAGTTGGAAAAGTGAGGCATATGCCATACTTTTTTAATAATGTAAGTTAAATGACCTGATTATTTTGTTTTTCTCATTAAGTGGGTTATTACTTTATATAAGTTACTGGCAATAAGGTGGCTTGAGGCATATCAAGTCGTTATGGTGTTTCTTTAAATTTGAGTTTGATATTGATGTCTTTATCGCATAATTCTAATGTTGAGGGTGTTAAGTTACCTGATGAGTTATTTAATTCCACAGAGATAATGCTAAAGCAGTGGGATGAGCTTTTGGTAACATTAAACCTGGATTTTCAACCAACGCCCGAGCTATCCGCTTCCTTTTTAAAAGTATGGGCTTCTAGTTTATTTGTTTCGGAGAGCTGTCTTCGTCGACCTGATTTACTAATTGATTTAGTCAATTCAGGTGACTTATTGTCAGCTTATAAAGAAACTAGTTATACCCATAAACTGGAACAGATAGCGATTGCAACTGAAGCACAGTTAATGCAGGTATTACGACAGTTTCGGCGACGAGAAATGGTTCGAATTGCGTGGCGGGATTTGGCAGGTTGGGTGCCGTTGTCAGAAACCTTGGCTGAAGTATCGTGGTTGGCAGATGCTTGTATTCAAAAGGCATTGGCTTTTTTGTATCAGCAAGCTTGTGAAAAACGTGGCATACCGTTATTGGCAGATGGCAGTCCCCAGCAAATAATCGTGTTGGGTATGGGTAAGTTGGGCGCCTATGAGTTAAATTATTCTTCTGATATCGACTTAATTTTTGCTTATCCAGAAAACGGGGTATTGCCTGATAGAAAAGCCACCAGCTATAGCGAGTTTTTTACCAAGCTCTGTCAAAGTTTGGTTAAAGTGCTGGATGAAATTACCGTTGATGGTTTTGTATTTCGCACTGATATTCGCCTTAGACCTTTTGGGGATAGTGGTCCCATTATTATGACCTTCGAGGGCATGGAAAATTATTACCAAACCCAAGCACGGGAATGGGAACGCTACGCCATGATTAAGGCGAGGCAAGTTGCCGGTGATTTTAATAGTGGCGCCCAGTTGATGGCCATGCTGAAGGCCTTTGTCTATAGACGTTACTTGGATTATGGTGCCTTTGAGGAATTACGTTCTTTAAAAGCACAAATTACGCAGGAGTTAAAACGCAAAGATCGATTGGATAATATCAAACTGGGTCCGGGCGGTATTCGGGAGTGTGAGTTTATAGGCCAAGCTTTTCAGTTGATTCGCGGCGGTAATGAAAAGGCTTTGCAAACACGGGGTATTTTGGATGTGCTACGCATTCTTGGTGAACTGAACTTATTGCCCCTTGAGGATGCCCAGCAATTGATCGAATCGTATTGTTTTTTACGGAGAGTGGAAAACCATATTCAACAGTATCAAGATCTGCAAACTCATGATTTACCGACAACAGCATCTGTTCAACAGATACTGGCTTTTTCATTGGATTATGCGGATTGGAATAGTTTTAAAAGTCAGCTGGATAAGGTAAGAACACAGGTGCATGCCGTCTTTGATCAAGTTTTTTCGCTTTCCAAGCAAGAGGTTGTAGACCAATATAGTCAACAGCTTTGGACAGGTTTAGCAGATGATGCCGATTTGTTGGAAAACTTAAAAACTTATGGTTTTCAGGATA
>CAIVQX010000006.1 GCA_903908165.1 uncultured Methylococcaceae bacterium
CTTTGACATTTTACTGCCGTCTTTTAACACCATGCCCTGGGTCAATAATTTTTTAAACGGCTCGTCACAGACCAGCAAACCTTCATCACGCAACAATTTGGTATAAAAACGCGCATAGAGTAAATGCAAAATGGCATGCTCAATGCCACCAATGTAATGATCAACGGGTAGCCAATAATTAGCACTGGCATCCAGCATGGTCTCAGCTTTACTGCTCGCAAAACGGGCAAAATACCAAGACGACTCCATAAAGGTATCAAAAGTATCGGTTTCGCGACGCGCAGCTTTACCGCAAGAAGGACAATCTACATGAGAAAAAGTCGGGTGTGCAACCAGCGGTGATTGCGAACCATCAAGCACTACGTCTCTTGGCAAGGTAACCGGTAAATCTTTTTCAGGTACGGGTACTGTGCCACAGTCATCGCAATAAATGACAGGAATAGGCGCTCCCCAATAACGTTGCCGCGATACCCCCCAGTCGCGCAAACGAAAATTAACTTTACGCAAACCTTTTTTATCTTGTTCCAGTTTCTCAGAAATTGCTAAAAAAGCTTGTTCTGAACTTAGTCCATCAAACTCACCGGAATTTCGAAGCACCCCTTTTGCCGTATACGCTTGCTCAATACAACTATCGTCATCATTACCTTCTTTGGAAAAAATCACCTGCTTGATGGCAATGCCGTATTTCTTGGCAAATTCAAAATCACGCTGATCATGCGCAGGCACAGCCATTACCGCACCGGTACCATAGCCCATCAAGACAAAATTTGCGATCCAAACGGGAACCGATTCACCTGTAATAGGATGTAACGCTTTTATGCCGGAATCAATACCTCTTTTTTCCATGGTTTCCATGGCAGCTTCTGAGGTTTCCATCATCTTGCAATCATCAATAAACTGACTGATAGAGCTATTGTCTTCAGCAGCTTTTAAGGCAAGAGGGTGTTCAGCGGCCACCGCTAAATAGGTCACACCCATTAAAGTATCAGGACGAGTCGTATAAATGCGTAAAGGTTGCGACATCTCAGGCACAGAGAAATCCATCTCAACTCCCTCAGAACGGCCAATCCAATTAGCCTGCATCGTTTTAACTTGTTCTGGCCAACCCTCCAGGGTTTGCAAAGAAGTCAGTAAGTCGTCTGCGTAAGCGGTGATTTTTAAAAACCACTGCGCTAACTCTTTTCGCTCAACTTTAGTATCACAACGCCAGCAACAACCTTCAATAACCTGTTCATTAGCCAGCACTGTCATATCATGTGGGCACCAATTAACAGGTGCCGTTTTTTTATAAACCAGTCCTTTATCTAGCAGTTTAAGAAAAAACCATTGTTCCCACTTATAATAATCAGGATCACACGTGGCTAACTCGCGATTCCAATCGTAACCAAAACCCAATTGTTTTAGCTGATCTCGCATATAATCAATGTTTTGATAGGTCCAATCAGCAGGGTGCACACCATGTTGCATGGCCGCATTTTCTGCTGGCAAACCAAATGCATCCCATCCCATAGGCTGCAAAACATTTTTCCCCAGCATGCGCTGATAACGACTGATAACATCACCAATGGTGTAATTACGCACATGCCCCATGTGTAATTTTCCACTGGGATAAGGGAACATGGACAAGCAATAATACTTTTCTTTAGTCGTAGACTCTGACACATTAAACACGCCAGAATCATCCCAAGCTGCTTGTACTTTTTGCTCTATTGCGAGCGGTTGATAATTTTCTTGCATCCTTCTCGTCTTTTACCAGTCAAAAGCGTTAGAATACCCCACTGTTGCATAAATCTAAAGCGTCATTTTCAGGAGTTGAAACTATGAATAAAAATAAACTTATCGCTGCCTATTCCGATTTCATGACCCATCTCCATGAAACCATGGAAGATACGCTCCATTCTTTTGCCGAAGCGTTAGAAATTTCAAAAGAAAAAACGAGTAAAAGTAGTGACTTAACAGCCGATGAACTCAATAAGTTATCCGGTTATATTAAACGTGACATAGAACATGCCGCTCATGGCCTGCCTACAAATCAAGATAAAGACTCCCTCTCAGAGTGGTTTAAGTTTGATATTGAACTCATTGAAAATTTTACTCTGGACGCCTTTTTAAGTGTTGCCGATAAAACCCGTATTGAACTTGCCAAGCTTGAACAACTGGCTGAAACACATACTTATCATAGTGGCGATATCACAGTACCAGGCACTTTCATCTGTGATGCTTGCGGTAAAGAAATCGCCTTTAAAACAACCAGTGAGATTCCTGAGTGCCCAGCTTGTCATGCTAACGTGTTTATACGTATTTGATATTACCAATTCAAGGCTTATAATAAGGTTTTTATCTATCTGATTTTATGGGGAATAAAATGCGCAGAGTCATCTTTAATCAA
>CAIVQX010000007.1 GCA_903908165.1 uncultured Methylococcaceae bacterium
GCCACTTAGTGGCCCTACTGCCAAAAATGTCGCAACGCCAGCTAATCCACCAATACTTAAAGAGAGTGCTGTTAGTTTATCCATAATATATCTCCAAAAAATTCACCTCATTATTAACTGGTTAAATTTCACATTGAGGTGGATCTATGAAATCTAACAATTTGAATTAATTCAATGAACACAATTAACAAGATTGAATGTTATCAAATATTCCCAGAAACATTCTAATTTTAATGATTCTATCCTTTACTGAGGACACCGGTCAATTACCAACACAAAGAGACTTAGACTACAAAAGCACTATAAACCTTATAAAAGCTGCCGCAGACAATACTAAAAAAATACTACCACTGATTTTATGTAACAACTCTAAAGAAACTTTTTTTAATAGCGTGCGTCCTGCAAGAACCCCCAGGGCTGAAGTGAATGCAAGTGCAAGGGTCGACCCTAACCATACAGCCAAAGGAACCGCAGCACTACTCAGAGCTACAACAGCTAATTGGGTTTTATCACCAAACTCAGCCAACGTAATGAGTAGGAAAGTACTAAAAAATATACCGTGACCAGTCTTCTCCTTAATCTCCTCCTCACTGCTATCTGCTTTAATTCGTAAAGATTGAACCCCAAAAACGGCAAATAAAATTCCAACAATTGCTACTACGATAGGCTCTGGCAACCAACTGGCTATTGCAATACCAAAAACAACAGCAAGTGTATTAAGAAAAGCAAAAGCTGCAACAGCGCCCAGTAAAACTGGGGTAGCTCTATGTCTAATGGCTAAAGTCATACAAACAAGCTGACTTTTATCACCAATTTCGGCTACAGCAATCAGCGCAAAACTGGTTGCTGCTGTCGCTGAAAGCTCGGCAATATTCCCACTCGCCAGTAACGATATAAAATGATCTAGGTTTGAATGGAACGCTTGCAATAAATGAGGCATTCCTAATGAATTTAAAAATTGCTGTAAATTGCTTTGAAAATTATCCATTATTATCCTGAAAAAACAGGCGTATTTTTATCAGCCCAACATATTATCTAATATCATCATAATGATAAAACCCATCATTAAAGCAAATGTTGCATAACGCGAACGTCCATTGGAATGGGTTTCCGGAATAATTTCTTCACTGATAACAAACAGCATGGCACCCGCAGCAAAACCCATCGCAATCGGTAAAATGGGTTGAAAAACTGTCACCATGGTAATACCCAATAATCCACCAACAGGTTCTACCAATCCAGTTAAGGTGGCTATACTTACCGCTTTCCATTTATTGTATCCCAAACCAACCAATGGCAAAGCAACTGCCAAACCTTCTGGTATATTTTGCAAGGCAACAGCTATAGCCAACACCAAGCCGTTTTTCATCTCTCCCGAGCCAAAACTGACTCCGACAGACATCCCTTCGGGGAAGTTGTGGATGGTTATAGCTATAACAAACAGCCAGACTTTTTTAAATGAGATTAAATTATCGGCTGAAGCTGTCTCAAAGTGCACATGCGGCAATTGACGGTCTGCATAATGGAGGAAACCTGCACCAATCATCATTCCTATAGAAACAATATAAATGCCATTGCCGGGCCAAATTATGTTGCCAAAAGCCATGCCAGGCACCAAGAGAGAAAATGCAGTGGCGGCTAACATAACACCGGCAGCAGCCCCTAGCATACTGTTGAATAAGTTACGCGAAATGTTCTTAAAAAATAATGCAGGAAGAGCACCAACACCGGTAGCTAAACCAGCTAAAATACTGGCAAAAAACCCAATAACAACAATCTTGCCGAAAACAATATATAAACCACCAAATATAATCAACTGCAACAATAAAAAAAGCCCAACTAGAGTTGCCCAGCGATTGAGCAAGCTCATGACCATTAACTTTTGATAATACTCACTGTCTTTGACCTGCTCCAGCTTTATTTCAAAGTTATGTTGCAAACTTGATAGTGTTCTGGTTGTTATTGTCATAGTTACTTACCTATATCTCAGCAATTTTTTATATTGCTTTGCATTATAGCTAAATAGTCATTTTTATGCGGTTAATATATTAGATGTTTAAATGAGAAATCTTATCCACTGATATCTAATAAAGTGGGTAACTAAAAATACTTCACCACCCAACAATCTCTTTAAAGTGACTGCTTTTAACTCAGCTCCTATCACTTATAAATTGTTTTACCTGAAGGGTATCAAATGGCCATCCCAAGTCTTTTTTAGTTGCTGCATTGAATAAGACTGGAATACGAAGGGCGTATCGCTCTTGAAACTGCTCTTGCTCAGCAATATCAATCAATTCGATTATTACAGCAGTATTATTTGGCAAACTTTCATTGATAATTTGTTCTGCCAATTCACAAAGATGACAACCGGATGTACCGAATAATTGCAGTCTTATCATTAATAAGCAGTCTCTTTAAAAAAGACATAGTATCAAGGTGGCTATAACCAAAATAAAATTAATTAATTTGGTAGTTTTGCTTAATGATGTAAATGTGCAGCTAGCCAGCGCTCAGCCACTTCATCTGCAATACCTTTTCTTCTGGCATAATCTTGCAACTGATCTTTGTCTATTTTACCAACATTAAAGTACTGTGCTTCTGGATGCGAAAAATACCAACCACTGACTGCTGACGAGGGATACATGGCATAACTTTCTGTCAACTCAATGCTGGTATTTTTAGTGACATTTAGCAATTGAAACAATTTTTCTTTTTCGGTATGGTCTGGACATGCTGGGTAGCCTGGCGCAGGACGTATTCCTTGATATGCTTCATTGATTAACTGATTCGCATCAAAAACCTCATCTTCGGCATAACCCCAATAGTCTTTTCTGACCTTTTGATGCAGATACTCTGCAAATGCTTCCGCTAATCTATCAGCTAAGGCCTTAAGCATAATAGAACTGTAATCATCATGATCTAGTTCAAACTGTTTTAACTTCTCTTCAATACCTATGCCTGTCGTAACAGCAAAGGCACCAATATAATCGACTTTGCCACTAGTAATTGGGGCAATAAAATCAGATAAACAATAATTGGGACGTCCTGGTGCTTTGATATTTTGTTGGCGTAAATGATGGAGGGTGGCCAAGCGCTGTTCACAGGTTTCATCTTCATACAAAACAACATCATCACCATCACTATTTGCGGGAAAAAAGCCAACCACTGCTCTGGCAGTTAACCAACCCTCACTAACAATTTTAGATAACATGCTCTGAGCATCACTGAACAATGTTCTAGCTTCATGCCCAATTACAATATCATCGAGTATTTTAGGATAACTACCAGCCATCTCCCATGTTTGAAAAAAAGGTGTCCAATCAATATAAGATACCAACGAAGACAAAGAGAAATTATCAATAACTTTGATGCCTAAAAATTTGGGTTTAACCGGCTCATTTTCAGTCCAACTAAATTTGTTTCCTCTCGCTTCAGTCAATGAATGTTGCTTAGTTTTTGCTTCCCGACCTTTATGCCTATCCCTAACTTCTTCGTATTCAGCTCGCAAACTTTTCACAAAGTCTTCTTTTAGATCGGTACTTAATAAATTACTAGCTACTCCAACACCGCGTGAGGCATCTGTAACATATATAGTTGCCCCCTCATAATGTGGCTCTATCTTAACTGCTGTATGAGCGCGCGATGTAGTTGCTCCACCAATCATCAAAGGAATTGTAAAGCCTTGACGTTGCATTTCTTTGGCAACGTGCACCATTTCATCCAATGAAGGTGTAATCAAACCACTTAAGCCAATAATATCAACATTTTCGAGGCGCGCCGTTTGTAATATTTTTTCAGCAGGCACCATGACGCCAAGATCAATCACATCGTAATTATTACATTGTAGTACTACAGCAACAATGTTTTTACCGATATCATGTACATCACCTTTTACAGTTGCCATCAGGATTTTACCGTTAGTCTGTCTTTCACCCCCAACTTTATCAGCCTCCATAAACGGCATCAAATAAGCAACTGCTTTTTTCATAACACGAGCTGATTTTACTACTTGTGGTAGAAACATTTTACCTGCACCAAATAAATCACCTACCACATTCATGCCATCCATCAAGGCACCTTCTATAACATGCAAAGGTCTTTCCGCTGCCAATCTAGCTTGCTCAGTATCTTCATCAATATACTCAGTAATACCTTTAACTAATGCGTGCTCTAGGCGCTTACTAACGGGCCATTCACGCCACTCCAGATTTTCTTGTTTGACTTCACTGCTACTACCATCACCTCGGTATTTAGCAGCCAACTCCAATAATTTATCAGTACCGCTACCATCGTGACGATTTAAAACAACATCCTCTACCGCATCACGTAAATCTTCAGGGATATCCGCATAAATAGCCAACTGACCGGCATTAACAATGCCCATAGACATACCCGCCTGAATGGCGTGATACAAAAAGACTGCATGTATGGCTTCACGTACAGGATTATTACCACGGAATGAAAATGAAACATTAGAAACACCACCAGAAATCAGTGCATAAGGTAGTGTTTTCTTAATCTCACGAGTCGCTTCAATAAAATCCAAACCGTAGTTATTATGCTCATCTATGCCCGTAGCAACAGCAAAAATGTTGGGGTCAAAAATAATATCTTCTGGTGGAAAAGCAACTTGTTCAGTAAGAATTTTATAAGCTCTCTGACAGATTTCAATTTTTCTGGCTTTAGTATCTGCCTGCCCTTCTTCATCAAAAGCCATAACGATAACAGCTGCACCGTAACGACGGACGAGTTTGGCTTGTTTTATAAAAACTTCTTCACCCTCTTTTAGCGAAATAGAGTTAACAACTCCCTTACCTTGGATACATTTGAGTCCTGCTTCCAAAATATCCCATTTTGAAGAATCCAGCATAATAGGCACTTTGGCTATATCAGGCTCTGCAGCAATCAACATCAAAAAGCGTACCATGGCCTCTTTTGACTCCAACATGCCTTCGTCCATGTTAATGTCAATAATTTGAGCACCATTTTCAACCTGTTGCTTAGCAACATCCAAAGCGCTTTCAAAATCACCCTCTATAATGAGTCGTTTAAATGCGGCAGAACCAGTGACATTAGTTCGTTCACCGACATTAACAAACAAACTATCAGAACCAATAGACATGGGCTCAAGACCTGACAATAGACATTTCTTCTCGAGAACAGGAATAGTTCGTGGCGGGTAGTTTTGTACAACATTAGAAATGGCTTTAATGGTTGCAGGCGAAGTACCACAGCAGCCACCAATAATATTTAAATAACCATTTTTAGCCCAATCACCCAACTCTTCCGCCATAGCTTCCGGTGTTTCATCATACTCCCCAAATTCATTGGGCAATCCTGCATTAGGGTGAGCTGAAACATATGTATCAGCAATGCCTGATAATTCTGCAATATATTGTCGCAATTCACTCGCACCCAATGCACAATTAAACCCGACAGATATAGGTTCTACATGTCTTAATGAGTTCCAAAATGCGGCCACAGTCTGTCCCGATAAAGTCCTCCCTGACGCATCAGTTATCGTGCCAGAAATCATGACAGGTAATTTATAAACTATTTGTTCGTAAAACCGTTCAACTGCAAAAATTGCGGCTTTGGCATTAAGTGTATCGAAAATAGTCTCAATCAAAATGATATCGGCTCCACCTTCAACCAGTCCTTTGGTTGCTTCTGTATAAGCCTCTACCAATTCATCAAAAGATATATTACGGAAACCGGGATCATTAACATCCGGAGACATTGATGCTGTGCGTGCAGTGGGACCTAAAACGCCTGCTACAAAACGTGGTTTTTGGGGTGTTTTTTCTGTGTATTTATCAGCCACTTCTTTGGCGATACGCGCTGCTTCGAAATTTAACTCGTAAGCCAATGATTCCATACCATAATCGGCCATCGAGATACTGGTTGAATTAAACGTATTTGTTTCAACAATATCCGAGCCAGCTTCATAATAAGCACTATGAATAGCTTTAATAATATCAGGCTGAGTCAAGGATAATAAATCATTGTTCCCTTTAAGATCAGTATCCCATTCGGCAAACCGTTCGCCCCTAAAATCTTTTTCTTCTAGCTTGTAACCCTGAATCATTGTCCCCATGGCGCCGTCAAGAAATAAGACTCTTTGTGTTAACTGCTGTTTTAATAATTCTGTTTTATTCATTAACTGCGCCATGGGACATTTATGTTTCTAATATATATAATGATTGTCTAAAAAGTTAGCTCGCACTATTATTTTTGTCATTATATCTAGGAGATGAGTGTGTCAAAACCAACAATTGCTCAAATAGTGAAAACTGTACTATCTGCTTTTATAGGCGTACAAAGTGGGCTGAA
>CAIVQX010000008.1 GCA_903908165.1 uncultured Methylococcaceae bacterium
CGGCTATTTTAGAAATACCAAAATAATAGATGTTCCGATAAATCAAGGTGAAAGGAATAAAAAAATACTAACAGAACTTGATCAATTACTCGCTAATAGTGATCTAGCTTCTGTGTTGCTTTTTAAGGATAATATAACACTACTACAGACAGAATTAGGGTCAAGCTTCGAAAAGTTTTCCCAGCAAATCAAGTTGTTTGATTTTGTAGCAGCAAGAAAAATCTTGCGAGAACTCTAAAAATAGCCACAACCAGATCGGAGGAATTCCCAGAATTAACGTTAACCTGTATTAGAATTGATATAAAACATGAGGATTTTCAATCCCTAGTTGTAACGGCTCGCGTTTGAAAACAGTCGGGCTTGCAATCAACGCAGTTTTGAGCTCAAATTAATTGCAACTGAAAATATACTCCGGCTCACATTATCTGCAAATGAGCTTGCATTTATCCGCTTCGGCTCGCATTCCATTTTCGTGGACTCACTTTAATTGCAACTGTCGGATGAACTCTATTTCGTCTCATTAGGGTCTAGGCTTTCAAGTTGAAATGCATCAAAATTCTAAATCGAACCCTATTGATACACAAAGTTGTCTCAATGGCAGCGTCCCGTATGGGTACACCAAAATGGTACACTGGTAGAAATCGATAAAGAAGAATTATTCGCCAGTTTCCAGTGAACGGCTGGTCAATTTTAAAGCAGTCATTTGGCGATCGCCATTGATCGACAGCCAACGGCCAATTTCTGACGTACAGGAAGCATAGGTATATGGCAGGTTTAAGTCGTAAAGCGGCCATTCAGAGGCCGACCATGATCCGCCCCTTGTCCCCAAAGCGGTCACTCAGGATGAAGTAGTTCCACCAAGAGAAACGACTCGCTTGGCATTAAACTGTTCCGATTTTCTGTCCCCGCCTCTGAATTGGGGCTCAACTCGCCGCCATAATTGTTCTTGAATGCGTTGTTTAAACCGATTATTGCATATAGATACAGAAGCTAATGAAGTTACATAGCATCCACCTGCATATGATGGCTCGCTCTTTGTACATTCGTTTTCATGTCGCTTTGTTAGCTTCGAAATCTATAACACCCAGGCTTTATAGGTTGCCTCTCTGATTTCGCTAATCACCAGGTTCGGAGGGAGGGACGGTGAAAGCCATTCCCTAACCCTATACAGTGGCTGCTATAGATAGATAGATAACTATTCATAGCGGCCTTCAAGAGACCGTCATTAATTTCTGGCTTACGTCCGATTAGACCTTGAAAACAGTCATTCAAAACGTAAAGAAAGGTTATGGAATGGGCATTGGAAAAAAAGAAAAGCCCAAACCATTTTTAAAATATGAGCTACCATACGCAAAGCCCTCTTGAACACAATTAAGCTTCGGAACTATCATTGAGCTTAATCCAAAATCAATCACAACAAAAAAAGTACAAAAAGCGTGGCCATCTTGTTTACATTGTGAACCCTGAGCGATGTCTGTAGGCTGATTGCAAAGAACTTCGACTCATCATCTAGTACGGGTTGAAGCGGTCAGATACTCACAAATAAACCAGACTGAAAATGTAGATGTTTTCAAGTCTTATGGTTTATTTTCGTGGGTTTCTACAGGTATTTACATTCATATCAATCTTTTCGAACTTATGCTTTTCGAAGACGTGTCTTTTTTAAGGTTTCTGTCTCTCGTTAAATGCTCAACAAATCAATTGATCGTCTGATAACATTTAATGAATTGACACAACTAAGGTCTAAATTAACAATGGGAAGCTATTCCTTTAAACCGAAAACACTGTAGAAAAAAAATATTAATGAAGGAAAAAAGGCAATTATAAACCCCAAAATTAGTGCGAATTGGTATCTGTATTTATACACAAATAGTAATGTTTGACGGATTGCTTCTGTTAGGCATTCGTACTGATTTATTTTTTCCAAAATCTGTTCCTCCTTTTATTAGGACTGTATCAAATTAGGGCCGTTAGCTACCACTATTTACAAGCTCACTTAGGTGATTTGATACGGTTAAAATGCCTGAAATACTTTTCCTGTTCGGTTTAGGCTTGGCTTACTTTATTAAAAATCAATAGCCAGACCAAATACCTTTGGTTCCAACTAGTATAAATGTAATGAATTGAACCAATAAAAAAAGTAGTCCAAGCGCCAACAAGATTTTTTTCACATCATTCATTATGTTCCACCTCAGATACAGACATCCTGTCTCGCCGTAAATTACCTTATTTAGAGTAAGAAGTTGAGAAAAGCCTAGTCAGTCAATCAGA
>CAIVQX010000009.1 GCA_903908165.1 uncultured Methylococcaceae bacterium
CGTTGCCAAGCTTAAAATCCTATAATCCCACTACGGGTGTTATTGGTGTAAGCCCTGGTAGAGTTGTGGGTCCTGTATTACAATTGCTTCATCCCATTTTGGAGCCGGACGTTCAAGTAGTATTGGAACTGAGTGACAGGAAGACCGCTGTTCAGCATCTAATGCTTGCAGTCGCTCAAGTTGCTGACTGGTTTAAATTGCAGAGTGCTCGACTGGAAGGGTCCGCGAGAGAGATTATGCAGGCTACTTCCGTTATAACTACTGATCCTGCTTTGATTAAAGTAGCCTGTGAAGCTATCATCAATTGTGGATTAACGCCTGAACGAGCTATTTGGGAGGCAACGGAGGACATTGTTGCAGAGTTCAGTGTTCAAGGTGGTTTACTTTCGGAACGTATTACTGATATGTATGATATACGCAATCGGATTATACGTTTATTAACAGTTCAAGACGCACCAGATAACTTAATCTCAAACGAACCTTATATTTTAGTCGCGAGCGATTTAGCCCCTGCTGATACAGTCATGTTAAATCCCCGTGATTGTCTTGCCATTGTTACCGAGAAAGGTGGGCCAACATCACATTCAGCTATTCTTGCCAGATCATTGGGCATACCGGCGATTACTGGTGTGACTGAAGTAACAGCTATTGTTGATGGAACCATTGTGCTCGTAGATGGTGCGACAGGTGAGTTCATTATTAGTCCAAATGATGAGCAAAAGGATTCGGTTAGTTTTATTGCACCAATCTCATTATTTCATGGGCCTGGACGGACCTCTGATGGCTATCAAGTTCAAATTTTAGCGAATATAGGCTCAGTAGCTGATGTGCCAGACGCTATTAATTTGGGTGCTGAAGGCGTGGGTCTTTTTCGAACGGAATTTTGTTTTCTTGATCGTGAAGATGAGCCAAGTATTGCCGAGCAAGTAAAAGCCTACCGCGCTGTTTTTAAGTGTTTCTCTGGACGAAAAGTGGTCATTCGTACCTTGGATGCGGGCTCTGATAAGCCACTACCTTTTTTGCCTATTAGAAATGAAGCCAACCCGGCATTGGGTATTCGAGGCTATCGAACCTCTTGGCATAGTCCGGAAATTCTGTGTAATCAATTGATGGCAATTGCGCAAGCAGCGGCGGCAGAACATGCTGAGGTATGGGTAATGGCACCGATGATTGCAACAGTAGAAGAAGCTCAGGAGTTTGTGCAGAAAACCCGTGTAGCCGGACTTACAATAGCCGGTGTAATGATCGAAACACCAGCGGCTGCTATTATGGCGGATCATCTTTTTGAGCAAGTTGATTTTGTTAGCATTGGAACCAACGATTTAGCTCAATATACTTTGGCGGCCGATCGAATGTCCAGTGATCTTGCTGTGCTCAATGATCCTTGGCAACCGTCTCTTATGCGGATGATTGAGTTGGTATGTCGAGGTGCCTCAGATTTGAAAAAGCCTGTTGGTGTCTGTGGAGAAGCTGCATCTGATCCATATTTAGCTATCGTTTTGGTCGGCTTGGGTGTGACTGCGTTATCAATGTCGGCACGGTCAATTTCTGCAGTGGGACAACTTTTGGCATCTTTGTCACTAGAGGATTGTCGTCGTGCCGCTCAAGCCGCACTTAATTCAGATAGTGCTCAAGCAGCCAGACTTGTCGTTAGAGAAAGTCTTTCCTCTGTGATTAAATAGATCACCTTGGTTATGCGTTTCGGTAGTATTTGCCTCAATCATACCGTATGATCTGCTCTATATCTCAAAATGAGTTTTTAACTGCTGGAGGAATTAGATCATGACAGAACAATACAGCGGGGGTTATTCGGCACAAATCATCGACCAATTCAAACAACGTACTTTTTCTAATCAAGGTGCTTTTTTACAATCGTATTTAAGTGCCGGTTTATCTGTTTTGGATTGTGGCTGTGGACCGGGTTCAATGACTCTGGATATTGCCGAATTAGTTAATCCAGGGCAAGTATTTGGTATTGATAGTAGCCCAATTCAAATTGAACAGGCTTTGATAACGCAAAAAGAGAGGGCTATTATCAATGCTAGTTTTGTTTCTGGCTCAGCATATTCATTGCCTTATGTTGATGAGCAGTTCGATGTAGTTTTTGCTCATGCCGTACTTTATCATTTAAAAAAACCAGAGCAGGCTTTAGCGGAGTTTTTTCGTGTATTAAAGCCGGGCGGGCTTGTGGCATTGCGAGATGCTTGTCATAGCGGTGATATGATGATGCCGGAGAGTACTGATTTAATGGCTGTTTGGGGTACCATAGAAAAAGTATTTAAACATCAAGGGGGTAATATTTACTTTGGCTCCCAACATAAAAAATTATTACTCGAACAAGGCTTTCAACATATCAAAGTCACTTGTAGTTATGACACTTTTGCCAGTGATATCGAGAAAGACAGTATTCGTAGTTATTGGCAGCAATTTTTAAACTTGGATCACCGTCAACTGATTCTTGATCAGCAGTGGTTGACTGCAATAGAATTAGAGCAACAGTGTAAGGCGCTTGATGAATGGTGCGCCAATCCGGCCAGTTTTTTTGCTAGAGCTCGTTGTGAGGCCATTGCCAGTAAATGAAACACGATTACACGACGGTTTTACAGCTTACGGATTTACATTTATTTGCGGATCCAGCGGGTTTGTTTAATAACGTTAATACTCGTGATTGTTTCATCAAGACAATAATTCATGTTCAACAACATTATGAGCAACCTGACCTTATTATAATTACTGGTGATTTGGCTCATGATGGTTCGACTGAGGCTTACCATTTTATTGCTGAGGCATTAAAAATATTCTCCGTACCTGTTTATTATGTGTTGGGCAACCATGATCATCCTGAAAATGCTTATCAGGTTTATCCGCTTGAATTTGTTTCTACAGATAAATATCATTCATTAAAGCATTGGCAAATTATTTTTGTCGATTCAAATGATCAACCCATTCAGGATAGTTATGAGGGTGAAGTAAGTCAGGCTGAATTGCAACGAATAAAAGCATTGATCGAAAGCTATCCAGACAAATGGACAATCATTGCAATGCATCATAATTTACCTGCTCATTATGATCGTGGTATTGATTATGAAATTCGAAATCATCAGCAAGTCATACAGTGGTTTGAACAATTGCCGAGTATAAAGCTAGTGGTATCAGGTCATGTTCATCAGGAATTTGTTATTATCCAGCAAGGTATTTGTTACTTATCAACACCTTCCACCGGTTATCAATCATTATCCAAATCTAAATGTATAACAAACGATGTACCAGGTTATCGGTGGTTAAAACTATACAATAATGGTCGTTTTGAAACAGATGTAAGACGAATAAATGTATGGGCATCATGATGCTAAAAAAGTTGTCGAAGATAAGAACTGTATAATTCTAATAATCCTAAAGTACTAACAGCGACTAATCCTCCACCAATCCAGCGTTTAAAAAGTAAATCATTACGCATAATAACGTTATGTGCTTTCAGTCCTAAGAAATGACCTATGGCCGCAATCGGCAACAACTTTAGTGCGGTTAGAAAATGTAAGTCAACTGATAGTGCAACGAATGTCGTCATTTTGATGCTTACTAAGATAAACCAAAGTACAAATAGCGTGTCTCGTAATTGTACTTTGTTAACGTTACGCATATAGACGGCTACCATTAATGGCGCTCCGGTTAACGAAATTCCGGCAATGTACCCGCCTAAAATCAACAATCCTTTATCAACCCAAACATGTTTGCTTTTTATGCCTCGGTTAAATAGCCAGTTAAATCCATAAAAAAGGGTAATTGAATATATAAGACCGTCTAGTAAAAAAACGGGTAGATTGATCAGGCCAAAAACGCCGATGATTGCGGGAGGTATAATGTAAATTAATGAGTAGCGCAAATACCCCCAGTCGACATTATTTAAGCGGTTAAGTAGTGTTAGCCCGGAAAAAAATAGCAAATGTATACTGATCATTGGTAACCATAACAGTGGATTGTTATGCACAAACAGCATTAATGGTAATCCTAACGCAGCACCTCCAAAGCCAAGTCCAGTGCGAACAAACCCAGTCCACATGAATATTAGAGCAATGGATGCAGTTTGGTAAAAAGAAAAATCAAGTAGCATAATTAAAAATAAATTGCTTAATATAAAAATTCATAAATGACTATGAAATAGTGGGTCATAAATTTTTAGTGTGCAGTTACTCATTGAGAAATTTCTATTGGGGGATATTTTGCAAAAACTTGTAAATTGAATTTATCGTGATAAATTTAATTTTACATTACACCATAGCATGGTGTTTGTTAAGTTAAACTTTAAAAGTAGGCAATACGTGTTTTGATTCAGCTTTTGAGTGATATTTTTTAAATAGCTTGAATCTCTCTTGACCCTTGCTCAAGTGATAAACATTACTTTGTACTAGATTTTTAGGCTATTTTTTAATTCATTTTTCAAGGTAAACCTGATGGCAGATCAAAACGAATTTAATAACAAAATTAACTCATCATTGTCTTCAATCGATTCAGATGAATTATTGGAGCCAACAACTAGCCCTCTTAAAGCGATGATAGTAGCGCTAGGTATTTTAGCGTTAGTATTTTCAATTTTTACATTACTACCGATGTTCTTTACTTTATTGTCAGATGGAGATTTTCGAGCACCTGCAGAAATTCATCCAAACGATACGGCAGCAAAATTGATAAATCAAAATGAATATAATAACTTATCATCGTCTAAAGCGACTGGGTCATCAAATGGCTATCAAAATAGCCACAAAGAGTCAGCGGTTTTTGAAAATGTCGCGAAAAAATACTCTAATAATGTTGAGTGAACTTAACTTAGTGGATGATGACATCACAAGATTTTATAGCAGTTAATGATATTTTCATTAGCCTTGGTATAAATGATAAAAAATGTGATGGTATATTCAAAATAAGCGTTTAAAGTGGTTATTTACAACAAGGCTATATGCTTAGCCAAGCAGCGTAGCTGGATATGAATAATAAAACAACTAGACAAATTTGAACCTTATCATCAATTTCATTGATGTGTCTAATAACAGTTGCTTTATCTTGATTATTAGAGTGTTCCAGTCGATTTGAACCCCATAGAAAAAGAACAAATAGAATAAGAATAATAAAGTAGCAAATATTGTAAATGATGTCCATAAAAGTGATATATGGCAGATTTGGTAGTTTATCCTTATGAATTTGTTGTAAAAATATCAATGTTAAAAATGCCATCGGTGGTATCCCCAATCGGACTTCCCAGAGAGATGCTGATAACATTGGTGAGAAAAGAACGAGTGTCATGACGATAAGTAAAGGTAAAAACAGGGTCAATAACGCAGCATTCACGGATGGTTTATAAGATGTCTCAAAGATTATTTGGTTGGTATCAATGTTTTTGAAGCCTGATGATTTGTTTAAGCCAAAATCAGAACCATATTTATGAACCTCTGAAATTATCTTAAATCCAATTGTTTTGTAACCTGCGATAGAAATAAAGCTGCCTACATTGGATGAAGCTTCATCTGGCAGTAGTTCTAATTCATTAATATTGTCTAATTTATGTGTGTCGATTTTTGTATCAATTTCAGCAAAGTCGGCTAGTTCAAAAATAACGGGTAACTTTATTGTTTGGAAAGGGAATTTGCGAAAATTAATTTCATTAACATAGAAGTGCCCTGAAAATTTATATGCTTGGTAATACCGACCGTCTTTCAGTTTCATGGGTTTTTGATAAAGTTGATCCAGTTTAAAATCCCAATCATTAACCTGATTGACAAAGTTTAGCCATTTATCGGGGGTTAACTCCCTGTTTTCAAAGTATTCCTGGGCTTTTTGTGACCATTTTACCCAGACCCAACCATCAATATCAAACTCCTTGGCGGTAGCAGAAAGGTTGTAAATGTTGTCTACGTAGGTGCCAATCTGAATTGAGGTATCGGAGATTTTAGAAGTATCGGCTCGGGGTAACAGTTGATCACTTTGTTGCATTTCTTTAGGTTCAAGGGCATCAAAGTGTACAAATAGTCCGACGATTAATATCAATGCTAAAAAAATGCCTAAAGGCATTAAAATACTAATGTCTTGCTTATTTAATTTTAAGAATTTCATGAGGTAAGATTTGATCTTTTGGGACAGATTGGTTTGTATTTGATTTAAGAAAAATCCAATAAACGATATTTTTTGTTTGGATGAATATAGTGCAGAAGTAAATCAGTAAATAGGTGTACAAGCTTAAAATTTCTGTGGAATATGGTATCACCAAATAATGTAAGTAACTGCTTTTAATTTTTTTGCTACTTAAGCCAATTTTAATTGAAGGTGCTTACTAATTAGTTCTGTAATTCTTTACCAATCAGCCTAATTCTGAGATTATACCAAATTTTGTGGTTGACATTATGGAGGTTAAGTCCGCGAATAGTCAGTCGAAGCGTTAACTATTTACATCGACGGTTACTTTATTTTCATGCAGATTAAACGATTGCTCATAGTCATTTCTCTTACGCTACTAAGCCTATTTGGATTCCCAGCCTATTCAAAGGAAAATGAGGCAGAAGTGACAGTGCAAAGTTTAATTGACAGTCCCTCAAAAGATCAAAAAATTGTTTCAGAGTCTGTTTATGAAAGTAATGATAAGTTGGATATCCGTTTCCCAGGGTCTGATTTAGCTAATTATCCAAATAGTGCCTTCACTTTGCCACAGGGTGGTTTTTATCTCGAAGTAGCGCCGACATATAGCACTGATGATTCTGGGAGTTATTCGGCGACATATCTCTTGCGATATGGTTTACTGGATCGTTTGGAGTTGCGACTACTATCTAGTGGCCCTCAAGAGCAAGGTGGTAATAATCCTGTTCTTGGATTTAACCCATTAACTTTCGACGTCAAAATGCACTTATGGGATGAGGTCGAAAAGTACTATCTACCTGCAGTGGGGTTCGAGATCTATTTGCAAACTACCTTATTAGGTTCACCTGCTTTCAATAGTGGTACGCAGCCCACTTTAGAATTTAACTTTGATCAATCACTGTTTTGGGATATTGCACTTGAATATAATATTGGCGCATCACGTTCTCAAGATAGTCTAAATGCTGCTATTAATACTTGGGGTTTAACATTTCAGTGGGCGCTTCAGCATGACGTTGTGGAAGATTTTGCTGTTTTTGTAAATGGTTGGTATAACTCGGAACAAAAAGGCACACTTATTGTGCCTACGAATAACCAGATTAGTACTAGTGAGGTTGCCAACGTTATTGGGGCCGGTTGTATTTGGACAGTAAATGATAAAGTCTCTTTGTTTTTTAATTCTGGAGCGGGCACTAACTCCGTAAGCCCCACTTTTACCTCTTATGTCGGTTTTGCTTGGATGCCTTGGTAATATTTTAAAGACATATTTTAATCACAATTTTTAAATTTGTTGGCTTGACAATCTTTAGCCAATTTTAGCGCTTCTGCAAGTTGCCGTTTCGTCATACGACTCGCCAAGGCATCTCGATTTTCTGCGGCATCTAATTCACCTTGTAAGGCGGCAAGATATTTCCACATATACGCTCGAATATCGTCTTGGGCTACGGCCTCTCCCAAATCGTACATGTAACCAAGATTATTTTGTGCTTTTGCATACCCTTGTGCTGCCGATAATCGAAACCATTTAACGGCTTCTGCATTATCTTGCTCAACGCCTTCGCCAAGTTGATAGATAGTTCCCAAGTAATTCTGAGCAGATGCATCTCCTTCTTTTGCTTTTTCTAAAGTATTCTCATAGTCAGCATGAGTCATTCCGTAAGGAAGAAATAATAGCATTATAAAAAGTAGTCTAAAATTACGCATGTGTTTTCCTTATGATATAAATCATTGGGATTTAAGCTCTATGTGCTTATTAAGCAGCTAAGGTACAGCATTTTATTGGGATTATTCAAGTTATTCTATACAGTATTAATCGTTACATAAGTTTCTGCGTATTTAAGTCTGATGGTAGCTTTATAAATTAAAGAAATTCCATTTGAGAATATATGCAACCGCTGAGAATATTGGAGCGGAGTGCTAGCAAAGCAGGACGGAGCTGGACAGAAACTCATACGGTCCCTTATATTTTACGAAGTAAAACTAATAAACAACCATGGATTAATTCTCGCATTCCGATTTCAAAATGCCCAATCGGGAGTTCAATTTTACGTTCGAAACAACCGTAGGGTATTTCCAGTCGGTGAATTTGTGATTCTGAGCTGACAGGAAGACGTCGCTGTCCGCTTATAATGAGCAGATTATTTTCAAGTTTGATTAATAACTCCTCGTCGGGAACGCCGGGCAACGCTATCATGATTTTTACTTCATCAGGGGTTTCATAAACGTCAGCAGGTGGTTCCCAGAAAAGTTGTTGTGCTTTTGTAATGGCAGGTCTAAAGAACTGTCGATGTAAACGATCTGCTTGTTGTAGTATTTCACAAGCTTCCGCCCACACCCATTTTTCAAGGCTAGGTATAGTCATGAGGTGTTTATTCCTTTTTTTGTGGCAAGCACTTACATGTAATCTGAGGTGACAGCTATAAATCTAGTCTTTATTTGTTAGGAGTCAATTATCAAAAAAAATCAATTTAGTTTAAGCCTGCCAGAAATGCTCAGCATAAATATAAAAAGAAAATTTGAGATGAATGAAGGATGCCCTTTTTTCGAAAAGTTTTTAAGATTCTTACTTAAAAAAATAGAAAAAAGTCACTTGACCGCCAATAAACTTTACTTTCTCGATATAGTGCTTCACGATTCACTGGTTCAATATATTAGCCCTCTTCTCCGTTATTAATAGCATGGGTATTTAGTAAGGTTGGGTTAAAGTATTTCTTTAACTTAGGAGAATGTAATGATGGAACGCTTAAAGTCTATGATATTTTTAAATAAGGTGTTGATGTTATTAAAATTGATGTGGCTTTAACCGAAGCAAAAACTGCGACTCCAGTATGAGATCATTATTAAATATGATAGTAGGGCTTACGATAGGCTGTTTTCAGGTATAATTTGAAAAATTTTAACTCAGAGTATTTAAGGTGTTATGTCAAAAATCAATAAAGTTGTCTTGGCTTATTCTGGAGGTTTAGATACTTCCGTTATTCTAAAATGGTTACAGGATGTTTATCAGTGCGAAGTGGTTACTTTTACAGCTGATTTAGGACAGGGCGAAGAAGTTGAGCCTGCTCGCGCAAAAGCCAAAGCAGCAGGCATAAAAGATATTTTTATTGAAGACTTAAGAGAAGAGTTTGCGCGTGATTATGTATTTCCTATGTTTCGCGCTAATACCGTCTATGAAGGGGAATATCTTCTTGGTACTTCAATAGCTCGTCCTCTAATTGCTAAGCGATTGATTGAAATAGCTAATGAAACAGGCGCTACAGCTATTTCTCATGGCGCGACAGGCAAGGGCAACGATCAAGTCCGTTTTGAGTTAGGGGCTTACGCATTGCGTCCTGATATACATGTTATTGCACCTTGGCGTGAATGGGATTTAAATTCTAGACAAACGTTGCTGGCTTATGCTGAAAAACATGGTATTTCTGTAGAAATGAAAAAAGGTAAAACATCACCTTATTCTATGGATGCTAATTTGTTGCATATATCTTATGAAGGTCGCATTCTTGAGGATCCTTGGGTAGAGCCTGAAGAAGATATGTGGCGTTGGACTGTATCACCTGAAGCTGCACCTGATCAAGCGACTTACATAGAATTGACTTATCAACACGGTGATATTGTTGCAATTAATGATGTGCCTTGTTCGCCCGCCACAGTTCTTGAGCAATTAAATAAAATTGCCGGAGCGAATGGTATCGGACGATTAGATATCGTCGAAAATCGTTATGTGGGAATGAAGTCTCGTGGTTGTTATGAAACGCCTGCAGGAACCGTTATGTTGAAAGCCCATCGTGCGATAGAGTCATTGACTTTGGATCGTGAAGTCGCACATTTAAAAGATGAGTTAATGCCGCGTTACGCCTCTCTGATTTACAATGGGTATTGGTGGAGTCCTGAGCGAAAAATGCTACAAACCATGATTGATGAATCACAAAAAGCTGTTAATGGTAAAGTTAGGCTTAAGCTTTATAAAGGCAATGTCATAATAGTGGGGCGAGCATCTAAAACCGATAGTTTGTTTGATGAAAGTATCGCTACATTTGAGGATGATGGTGGCGCCTATAATCAGAAAGATGCAGAAGGTTTCATTAAGTTAAATGCTTTGAGGATGCGTATAGCCGCTGCTAAACGATTACGTTAATGTAGATTTAATTTAAGATTAAATTGACTATTTTATCTTATTAAGATCTTCTGCTTGATTTGGGATGAAAGAGTCTAGTTTAAAAGAATGGCCATAAAATACAGGACAAATATAATTTAACTTGTATAATTATGCTCCGGATAGTTAGTATAATAATAAAAATATCTTTCCTGTGCGTGGCCTTAGAGGAATTAAATAAATAATGAGTGGTTTGGACGAGACGAAATCAGATCTTGTGGTTCTGGAAAGAATCACTTCTCATCAAGGTTTGATGAAAGTGAATAGATTGTTAATGTCACTCGTTTTCTTTTTGATGGCAGTTATTGTCATTGCCGGAGTTTTCTACCTGCCTACAAACGAATTTACTCAATTCAAAAAAACTGAAGCCACAATTTCTGAGATTAATCCTGTCTTGTCTGTTGAAGTGAATACTCTAAAAAGCCAGTTTGTGGGCTTGGTGAGTGGTTCAATCGAAAGTAAGCTAAGGTCGTTAGAAGAGAGTATTCGAAGTGGATCGGTTACTAGCTCATTGGGAACTGTGGAAGATTTAAAAAATGATGTAAAGATATTACAAACTTATTCAGAGCCCATCAAAAAAGAGAAGTCAGTTGTTCCTGATCAACAAATAATTCAGGAAATGTCTCATTTAAAACACCTTGTTTATTTGACTATGGCGTCTTGTGGCTTAATGTTGGCGGTAATTGGCGGTATTTGGTACAAGATTAGATATCGTCTGGCACATAAAGAAAGCATAATACGTTATCTTGATAAATAACTATTATTAGTCGTTTTACTTTTTACTTTAAATAAAAAGGCCGTCCCAATAGTATTGGGACGGCCTTTTTTGCTTTTATTATTTGCTGCTAATATAAGCGTATAAAGCGTCGATTGCCATTTCTTCAGAATAACCTGCTTTTTCAACAGCCTTATTCTTCATGATTTCAGCCATGGCTTTCGGCATGCCGCCTTTGCCATTGGTTAGCACCTCTTCAAATTTCGCTCTAGTCAGCGTGCCCGCTTTAATGTTGGCAGTTAATTGAGGATTTGAAGCGATATCATGGCAAGTGCCGCAACCACGACCAAAAGCACGGTCATAAATTTTTTGACCGATTTCGAGTTGTTCATCAGCTATTGCTGATCCACTTAAAGCTATTAAAACAATACCTGCTAATGTGCCTAATGATTTTTTCATATTGACCTCTTTTTGTGTATAAATAAGAAAACGCTAGTTCTCTTGATGGAAAATTGTATTTTGATTAAAATTTAAACTAGCAAAGAATAGGGAATTTAACCGAAAAATTCAATCTTTTATTTCAATGCTAAAGAAAATGGTTATCAAATAATTAGCATCGAACAGTTCTTACTGATAAAACTTAAGAATAATGAGTGCTAATGGTCGTTATGTTTTTTGTTAAACCAATTAAGTTTGTCGTGCAGAGTTACTACGGTACCAATAATAATCAACGTCGGAGGTTTGATATTTAACTCGTTGATAGTGCAGGGTAGCGTCTCTAGCGTACCGGTAATCACTCGTTGATTAACAGTTGTGCCCTTTTGAATCATGGCTATGGGTAGGTCTTTAGGGCTGCCGTGAGCAATTAACGATTGACATATTTTTTCTAGACCGACCAAACCCATATAAATTACGATAGTCTGATTAGGTTCAGCTAGTTGTGTCCAGTTTAAGTTAACTGAATTATCTTTTAGATGGCCGGTGACAAACGTACAAGATTGTGCGTGATCTCTATGTGTAAGTGGAATGCCGGCATAGGTGGAACAGCCAGAAGCCGCAGTTATGCCTGGTACAACCTGAAAACTAATTCCTTGCTGCATTAAGGTTTCAATTTCTTCACCACCGCGACCGAAGATGAAAGGATCGCCACCTTTTAAACGTACTACGCGTTTCCCGGTTTTGGCTAAGTCAGCCAATAAAGTATTAATTGATTCTTGGGGCAGGGTATGTTGATCCCGTTGCTTACCTACATAAATTTTTTCCGAATCCCGTCGTGCTAAATCAATAATTTCTGGAGACACCAGATGATCATAGACAACCACATCGGCTTGTTGCATCAAACGTAAGGCGCGAAAAGTCAATAAATCGGGTGCACCGGGACCTGCGCCGATTAGATAAACTTCTCCTTGGGTAACAGTGTCTTTTTGTTTGATTAACGATTGCTGTAATTGTTTTTCGGCACTCTCATCATTACCGGCAAAAACCGATTCAGCAATAGAACCTTGAAAGATATTTTCCCAAAAAATCCTGCGTTGCGAAGGTTCTTTAATAAGCTTTTTGACATCATCTCTATAGCGTTCGGCAAGATGCGCTAAGCGTCCATAAGCGGGTGGAATAATCGTTTCAATTTTGGCTCGGAGTAAGCGTGCTAAAACCGGTGCAGAGCCCCCAGAAGAAACGGCGGCAATTATCGGTGAGCGATCAATAATGGCCGGAAATATGAAACTACATAAATCAGGGCTATCAACGACATTAACTAGAATATTTTGTTCTTCAGCTGACTTGGCCACCAACATATTGGTTTCTTTATTATCTGTAGCGGATATAACCAATTTAAAGCCGCAGACATCTGTTGTCGTGAAAGATTTTTGCAGTAGTGTTAAATGACAAGAGTGTTCAATATTGGAAACATGATGGCTGAATTTATTGGCAATCACTGTTATATTAGCGCCGGCACGAGCTAATAAATCAATTTTACGTGCAGCTATTTCTCCTGCTCCGATAACAAGACACTTTTGGTTTTTAAGTTTTACAAAAACGGGAAAATAATCCATTTTGTTACGATAATGTTTAGATTCATTTGGGAATGGTATTATAGGCAATCTAAAGATGAGTGAGTTATTAAAATAATGATTGAATTTAGTCAGGAAGTGGATGTCAGCGGATTACTGTGCCCCTTACCCTTATTGCGTTTAAAAAAAATATTGATGATTATGATCAGTGGTGAGGTAGTTAAAATGATTGTAACTGACCCTGCAGCACATTTGGATTTTGGCGTTTATACTAATCAATCAGGACATCAGATCATTGAAGTCACAAAGCAGGAAGGTAAGCAGATTTTTTATATCAAAAAGAAATAGTCAGGTTTAAGATAGAATGTCTACGAAACCTTAAGTAATCTCTCCTTGTACCTTTTTAGTCAATAACCAAAAGTTTTTAAAAACACATGTCTACAAACGAAAATCAACCTTCTGCAAATTTTATTCGTCAAATTATTCATGCTGATCTTAAAGATCAGAAATACAATGGTAAGGTTGCGACGCGCTTTCCACCAGAGCCTAATGGGTATTTGCATATAGGTCACGCCAAGTCGATTTGTTTAAATTTCGGCATCGCTGCTGAATTTAATGGTACTTGTAATCTACGGTTTGATGATACTAATCCAGAAAAAGAAAATATAGAATACATGGAGTCTATTGAGAGAGACGTGCAATGGCTCGGTTTTGAATGGGCTGGTTTGTATAATGCCTCTGATTATTTTGAGCAACTTTATAACTACGCTGTTCAATTAATTGAACAGGGTCTAGCTTACGTTGATAGTTTGTCTGCAGAACAAATACGACTCTATCGAGGTACTTTAACTGAGCCGGGCAAAGAAAGTCCTGATCGCAATCGTTCTATTCCTGATAATTTGGATCTTTTTCAACGCATGCGAGCGGGTGAATTTGCAGATGGTCAGTATGTATTGCGCGCCAAAATCGACATGGCATCACCTAATATCAACATGCGTGACCCTGCGATTTATCGAATTCGTCGAGTCCATCACCACCGTACAGGTCATGCATGGTGTATATATCCTATGTATGATTATACTCATTGTATTTCCGATGCCATTGAAGGTATTACTCATTCTTTGTGTACTTTAGAGTTTGAGGATCATCGACCTCTTTATGACTGGGTATTGGATAAATTACAAACCCTTTGCCATCCTCAGCAAATTGAGTTCGCCAGGCTACAGTTGGAATATACTATTGTTAGTAAACGTAAACTCAACCAGTTGGTAATGGAAAAACATGTACACGGCTGGGATGATCCGCGCATGCCAACTATTGCAGGTCTTCGTCGCGCCGGGTTTACACCGAAAGCGATACGTGATTTCTGTGAGCGCATCGGTGTAACTAAGCAGAATTCTTGGATAGAAATGGGTGTTCTGGAATATTGTATTCGCGAAGATCTGAATGAAAATGCTCTGCGAGCCATGGCTGTATTAAAGCCCTTACGAGTGGTTATTGATAATTATCCGGAAGATCAAACAGAACAATTAGAAATCAGTAATCATCCGCAAAAACCTGAGCTGGGTAAGCGTAATGTGCCTTTTACGAAAGTGATCTTGATAGAACAAGAGGATTTTGCGGAAATACCTCCGCCTAAATTTAAACGTCTAATTACTGGTGGTGAGGTTCGTCTTCGTGGTTCTTACGTTATTCAATGTAATGAAGTGATTAAAAATGCGGAAGGCGTTATTATTGAATTACGGTGTACTTATGATGCTGATACCTTAGGAAAAAATCCTGAAGGTCGTAAAGTAAAAGGCGTTATTCATTGGGTTTCTGAGCAACAGTCACATCCAGCCGAAGTGCGTTTGTATGATCGTTTATTTAAAGTCCCTAATCCCGATAATGAAGAAAACTTTTTAGATGTTATTAATAAGGATTCCTTAGAAGTGCTTACCGGTTGTCGGGTAGAAGCCAGTTTAGTTAATGCGACGTTTGAAAATCGTTATCAATTTGAAAGAACCGGCTATTTTTGCCTAGATGCAATAGATAGTGTTAAAGGTAGACTGGTTTTTAACCGCACAGTAACCTTACGAGAAGGTGGTTGGGAAAAAGATTAGATAATGCTGATAAAAATAAAAGGCAATATTGGTATTTAGCTATAGAATATATAGCTTTTTTAATTACAGACTTTGGAAGAAATATGAACCAACAAGACGCTATCAGACTTGTAGAAAGTTATTATGCAGCCTTTAATGGCGGTGATATGGATACTTTTTTAAACTTACTGACTGATGATGTTATTCATGATATTAATCAAGGCAAGCGTGAAATTGGTAAAGAAGCTTTTACTCAGTTTATGGCATGTATGAATTTTAACTACAAAGAACAATTGGTTGATATGGTCATCATGGCAACATTAGACGGTTCACGCGCTTCGGCTGAATTTGTTGTACTGGGTGAATATATAAAATCTGATGAAGGCTTACCGGCAGCTAATGGGCAAAAATACCGCTTACCAGCAGGGGCTTTTTTTGAAATTCGTGACAATAAAGTGGCTAGAATTACGAATTATTACAACTTGCAAGACTGGATTGCCCAAGTTAGTCATTAATTTTTTGGTGGGAAAAGCGCCAAAAGTACTCTTTGCTTTTTTACCTTAAATCGAGTTGGGTATCAAAAAAATCTAGCCGTAGAATTGTAAATTTGTTGACTATTAACAATTCACTAAATTTAATATGCTGCGATAGTTTATTTTTGCTAAGGTAGATATTGTGGTGGATTTTTGGCGATTTCACGTGCAGCCAGAAATTGAGCGTAATAGTTGCGTGAGGCAAAACCGAATGCAGGGCCATCATAGGTGTTTACGATACGAACGAAATTCCGACCTACTTGATTTTGCGCTTTTTTCATGCCACCAATACCATGATTGTATGACGTAATTGCGCTAGCCCAGTCGCCTAGCTTTTTATAGGCATGACTTAAATAGCGAGCTGCCCCAGTAGCAGAAGCGAATGGGTCAAGTCGTTGGTCTACCTTATTGCCGGCTGGCATGTACGTTTGTGCAGCTCCTTTTGTAAATTGCCACATACCAACTGCGCCAGCGGATGATTTAGCCGCTGGTTGAAAGGAGGATTCTACATGTGGCAAATAGGCTAAGTCCTCAGGTAAACCAGCGTCGCGGAATATTTTTCTAAATTGCCTATCGTAACGACGACTAATTTCGAGCCCTTGCATGAAGCGTTCGCGGGTTCCTCGCTGCGAACGTACTCGCTCATTCGCACCAATTAATGCCGTATTAAGTTCCCTGCTGTTATTTTTCAGTTTGACGATAATTTGTTTTTCATTATCGCTTAACGGTGCATTGTAGCGAACCTTACTCTCTAAAACGGTTAATTGAACCTTCCAAAAATCTTTACGTTTTTTAACGAGTTCTTTTTGTTCGCTGGTTAGACTTTCATCGACATTACCGGGTATTACCATCACTTCATAGATAATGTCCATATAGCGGTCATCATGAATAGCGACTTCTGAGCGGCGCCACTCGGTATAAGTTTTACGCCAGAATGCTACGGCGGGTTCGAGCTCATTTGGGCTTTGAAATGAGCCACTAAGTCCGCTAGATCTATAGGTGTTTTGAGGTTGAACCAATTGCGGCACGGGATTAATTGGTTGCACATTAGAAACTGCAGGCTGAACACCAGACGTGTTGTTGCTGCAAGCATTCAATAAGCCTGCAATCGTCAGTAAAAATAAAGCCCGTATAACAAATTGATTCATTTTTAATAAATGTAATTTAGAGTTAATCAGTTTTCGTTTAATTTTTAACATTCAAAACTAACTGTAATTTTTAAGTGATTTTTACTCCAATTATGTATATTGAGTCAAGGTATTCATTTTCTAGTAATTATTTAATAGTAGAATTTTTTCAGCTAGCTGGTATTTCTAATGATTTGCTGACATAAAGGAGTGATTATGAAGTGAATGTTTTTTAGGATTTGCAAGTGTAGAGCATATGATAATAAGATTTAAACTAAAGGACTTTATGTTTATTAATAGGGCAGTATAGAAATATTTGTAAATATTAAATTTGATATTTCAAACTTAATCTGAGTTAATTAAAGCTATATTATTGTTCAATTTAAATAAACTAACTCACCATTAATCTAAGATAATTCTATTTACAAGGACATAAAGATGAATGTAAATATACTTTTTATATGGGTTTCGTAGATTGGTTGACTGGCAAAATTGCAGCCGCTAGTGAATTGAATGTTTTAAAAAATTCTTTTAGAGATTTTGGAATTACTAATGAATAACCTAATTATTTCGCCTAAAGGCTATGACTTGCTTCGTAACCCATTGCTCAATCGTGGTTCTGCATTTACTTTGGAAGAACGTGCTGCAAATGGTTTGGAGGGATTGCTTCCGCCTACCGTCGATACACTAGAGTTACAGATTACGCGTATTAATTTACAATTAAATTCTCTTGATAATAACTTACAAAAGTACCTCTTCTTATCAGACCTACAAACCCGTAACCAGACATTATTTTTCGCTGTGGTGATGTCTGATCCGTCGACCTTTATGCCCTTGATTTACACGCCCACAGTTGGCGAAGCTTGTCAGAAATTTGATCATTATTTTAGAGCAGCACGAGGACTGTATCTACCCATTACCGCAAAAGGCAGGATTAAGGCAATAATGTCAAACTGGCCACAACAAGACATCCGCTTTGTTGTAGTAACTGACGGCGAACGAATATTGGGTTTAGGTGATCTTGGCGTGAATGGTATGGGGATCGCAGTTGGCAAGCTTGCGCTCTATACAGCTGTAGCTGGAGTGCCGCCGCATTTGACTTTACCGATAATGTTGGATGTCGGCACTAATAATGAAGAGTATATAGAAGATCCTCTGTATTTAGGGCTTCAAAGGCCTCGTATTCGTGGCACTGAATATGACGAGTTTATTGAAGAGTTTGTTCAAGCAGTACAGAGTCTTTATCCGAAATGCTGTATTCAGTGGGAAGATTTTGCCAACATTAATGCTGTACCTGTACTTGAACGATATAGGGAAAAAATTTGTACCTATAACGATGATATACAAGGCACTGCCGCTGTTGCTCTTGCAGGTATCTACGCTTCTTTGCGTATTACCGGTCAGAAATTAACTGAACAACGCTTTCTATTTATGGGTGCGGGCTCAGCAGGCACAGGTATTGCGGAGCTCATTAGTCAGGCCATGGTTTATGAGGGTCTTACGATTGAAGAGGCAAGAGAACACTGTTGGCTTTTTGACATCAATGGTCTACTTGAAACATCACGCACCGATATTGCAGCGTTTCAATTTCCATTTACACACCAACATATTCCTTGCAAGTCATTTGTTGAAGCAATTAAATCGATTAAACCAACTGGAATTATAGGGGTAAGTACTGTTCCAAAAATATTCAATCAACAAGTGATTGAGTCCATGTCCAAGATTAACACACACCCTATTATCTTTCCTTATTCCAATCCAACCTCACATTCTGAGTGCACTGCTGAGGAAGCTTATCGTTGGTCAAACGGTAGTGCTATTTTCGCTAGCGGAAGCCCTTTTGATCCTGTTGAAATTAACGGTCATAAGTTTTTTCCCAGTCAAGGCAATAATGTTTATATTTTTCCTGCAATGGGTATGGCAGTATTGGTGACGGAAGCTCTTCGAGTCACTCAGGAGATGTTTATCGTTGCCGCAAAAGCGGTTGCAGAGCAAGTTACACAGAAACAACTCGATTCTGGCTTGATTTATCCGCCACAAAGTCAGATTTTAGAAACATCGCTCTTGACGGCTACAAAAATTGCCACTTACATTTTTGATCAGGGACTCGCACGTGCACAACGTCCTATTAATATTGAAGAATATATTCGCTCAATCGCCTATCAACCTAAATATACTTAAATCTAAATTAAGAGCGCAAAAATGCCAATAACAATAACGAATGTTTCTACATCTACTTTTATTGTAATAAGCACTCTAGTAGTGGCAATAATGCTGTCGTTGCGCAAAAGTAAACACACTGAGTTATTTCCTACCTGTGTAACCGAAGAGCTGAAAGGTATTGGTATTTTGAGCGTAGTCTTTGCTCACATCAGTTATATGCTGGTTAATGATAGTCATTTTTTATATCCTCTATCAATAGCGGGTGGGGTAGGTGTTGATTTATTTCTGTTAATGTCGGGTTTTGGTCTTACGGTTAGTATGTTGAAGAAAAAACTTTCTGTTTCAGAATTTTATCGACGGCGTCTAATCAAGGTATTTATTCCATTTTGGTTAGTGTTAACTCTATTATTTATTGTAGATAATGAAGTTTTACATATTACTTATAGTCTTAAGTATATCCTAGAGTCATTAGCTGAGTGGTTTCCTAGGGCTAGTGCATTTGATGATGTTGATTCTCCATTATGGTATATCAATTGGCTGGTGATGTTCTACGTGCTATTTCCAATATTATTTATGCCCAAAAAACCTTGGGTGACCGCTATTTTATTAGCCGCTATCGCCAATATTATCGCCATTATGGATCCGCTTCATTTGCAAGCAAATTGGTTACATCGTCTACACACCAATGCATTCTCGCTGGGAATTTTATTAGCTTGGTTATTAACGGGTAATACAGGTTTTTCAAAAAGCATTATCTGGTTTAAAAATAAATACGAGGGGATAGGTAGGTCATTTGTACTAGCATTATCGGTGGGACTGGCTGCCTATATGATCTATCACAGTAGATCCAGTGATTGGCCGCAACTCGCATCAGTGCTTGCAGCATTGGGCTTCAGTGCAGATTTTTTTATTGGCCAAGCAAGCAGTCTGATAGCAATGACTATGTTAGTTATTTTCTTTTCATTAAAAAGACTTGATTGTAAGGCGCTTTATTTGTTCGGTCTTTATTCTTATGAAACTTACCTCTTGCACTGGCCGTTACTTGAACGCTACGATCAACTGTTTACTTATTTTCCAGCTTGGCTTGCCGTTATATTTTGGCTGTGTATTTTCGTAATCCTCGGTTGGTTGATGCAGAAAATAACACGCCCGATCAGTACTTGGATTGACTCAGTGTTAACTGCAAGCAGACCAGCAGATATATTGAAGTAACAAGTTTTATAGGGATTTTCCAATACTATTTTGAAAGTTTCAAATTGCCCTCAATATCTAGGCCTATTAAAAAAGGGCACAAGAATTCTAATTCTTTACAGTAATTTCTCTACGTTCTTTAATACTACCAAATCAGGGTGTCTTATATTTTTTTTACTTAGCTAAAAGATATAATGAAACGTTAATTCTTTAGTTCAAGAACTTCAATCCAAATATACGGTAGTAAACCAAATGAAAATCTCGTTTAATGACAGTAAAATTTGCCGCTTATTTGCGTTAACACTCCTTATCTTGTTGCCTTCATTAAGCTTAGCCCAAGAGACAAATGCCATAACTGAAGTAGATCTGAAGCAACATTTCATCGGTTATTTTGCGCTTTTAATTACAGTTTCAGCCTATATAGTTGCGATGACTGAAGATTTACATCAAATGTGTAAAGCTAAACCAATGCTACTAGGTTCAGGACTTATTTGGTTTGCCATTTTTATTTATTATTGGGCCGTTTTTGATACAACTTCACCCGTTATTCCTGCTTTTGAAAGTAATTTAACGGCTTATTCGGAATTATTTTTATTTATCACTGTATCGATGGCTTTTTTAAATGCCATGACTGAACGTGGTGTTTTCGATGCTTTACGTATTGTCTTAATCAACAATCAATTTACTTATCGACAACTATTTTGGATTACTGGTGTATTGGCATTTTTAATGTCCTCCGTTATTAGTAGTTTAACGGTGGGATTAATGATGGGATACTTGATCTTATCGATTGGTAAAGGTCAGCCTAAGTTTATTGGTCTTGCTGCTTTGAATGCTGTAGTTGCCTGTAATGCTGGAGGTACGTTAAGCCCATTGGGAGGCATTTCTACCTTCTTTGTTTGGCAACAAAATAAGCTGCAATTTACTGATTTTTTTAAGTTAACGATACCTTGTATCGTTAATTTTTTGGTTCCTGCAGGTATTATGTATTTTTCTGTAACTAAAGAAATACCTGCGCTTTCTAAAGAAAAAGTTGTACTAAAGCGGGGTAGTAAGCGAATTATATTTGTATTCATTCTTGCCGTTATCATAACAATATTAGCTGATGAAATTCTTCATATGCCAACGGTAGCGGGCATGATGTTCGGTTTAACAATGTTATTATTTGTCAGTTACTATTTAAATAAGTCAGAAAATAAATTCTTAACGGTCAATCATTTTTTAACAGACTATGAATATAAAAGCCATGCAGATTCTCAAAAAGGCTTCGATGTTTTTAAGTGTATCGCAGGGGTTGATTGGGATACTTTGTTGTTTTTCTATGGAGCCATGATGATTGTTGGCGCGCTCGATTTTTTAGGGTATTTAGACGCTATGGAACATCTTTTTCTGACGGAATTAAGTCCCACTTTAGCAAATATCATGATTGGTTTAACGTCATCAACTGTTGATAATGGAACATTAATGTTTGCGGTGTTAAAAATGAACCCTAATTTTGCAGTCGGACAATGGGTATTGCTGACCTTAACGTTGGGCGTGGGTGGAAGTTTGTTGGCGCTTGGATCTGCGCCCGGGTTGCATGTGCTAGGTTTAATGAAAGAACATCTTAAAGAAGGGGAAGGTTATACGTTTACCCTTCATTTACGCTGGATGCCTGCTATTTTGTTAGGTTTTTTTGCCAGTGTTTTAACGCTTTATTTACTAAACGGCGGTAACTTTTAGTGTTACAACTCATTAATTAAATTAGTTCGGGGGTGTGGTATTTTGCTCAGGCAAAAATCCGCCCGCCTGCATAGTCCACATATGATGATACAAGCCTTTCTGAGCTAATAATTGCTCGTGCTGACCATCCTCTACAATGCGGCCTTGATCAAATACTAAAATGCGATCTAAATGTGCAATCGTTGATAAGCGGTGAGCAAT
The DNA here is from genome assembly GCA_903908165.1 of uncultured Methylococcaceae bacterium. Classification (GTDB taxonomy): domain Bacteria; phylum Pseudomonadota; class Gammaproteobacteria; order Methylococcales; family Methylomonadaceae; genus Methylobacter_C. The sequence goes on from CAIVQX010000009.1 coordinate 22,019, forward strand.
AACGATGACAGTCTTTCGTCCCATGGCAAGATCTAGGCTTTCTTGAATAGTTTTTTCAGTAACTGAATCCAGACTTGATGTCGCCTCATCCAAGATTAAAATAGGTGCGTCTTTTAGTAGAACACGCGCAATTGCAATTCGTTGGCGTTGCCCGCCGGATAATTTTACTCCCCGTTCACCAACCAAAGAATCATAACCATCTGGCATTATTTTAATAAATTCATCGGCATGTGCTTGCTTTGCGGCTAGTTGAATTGCTTTATCAGATACATCTAAACGCCCATAGCCTATGTTTTCTTTAAGGCTACGATGAAATAGACTAGGGTCTTGTGGTATCAAGCTGATTTGTTCATGAAGTGAGTCTTGCAAGATATACTGAATATCTTCGCCATCGATGAGGATTTTTCCACCTTGTGGTTGGTAGCTACGTAACATCAGGCTTACAAAAGTCGATTTTCCAGAGCCTGAAAAACCTACCAAGCCGACTCGCTGTCCTCCTTGAATAACTACATTTAATTGATCAAATACTGGGCGTTGGGAATCATAACTAAAATTTACATTACAAAATTCAATTCTACCTTGGTTTATGGTTAAAGGTGATGCATCTGGTTTATCTACAATTTCATGAGGTTGAACAATGGTATCAACGCCATTTGCGATATTACCCACATATTCAAAAAACTCTAAAAATCGCCGAGTTAAATTTCGCGCATCATTGATAATAAGTAATGCGAGACCGATGCTCATAGTAAAAGCACCTACAGTGATTATGTTGCTATCCCATAGAGTTAAAGCATAATAAACTGTACTTACTTTTAGTATTGCAGCGGCAATAAATTGAAACCATCGAATGCGTTCCATATACCAAAAAGTTCGTCGCCCCGACTTAACTTCCGTCTCCAAAAAACCATCCAGATACTGCCGTTCAAAATGTAAGCGTGCAAATAGCTTGGCATTTAGACTGTTAGTTACTGCATCGACTATTTTGCCATTAACTTGGCTACGAGTTGCTGCATAAGCTTGTGCGTATGGTTGACATCGTTTTGCTAAAAAATACGATAGGCTTACATACACAAATACCCAGCCCGCAACCATCAAACCTAACCCTTGATTTACGTTTAATAATAAAGCAATAGAAATTGTAAAAGTAACCAGAATAGGCCAAAAGTCACATAAAATAGACCAGGCAGTATGATTGACACTCATGGCTGTTTCGCTAATTCGATGAGCTAATGCGCCGGCAAAATGACTGCCAAAATAGCGTGGCGAATGATATTGTAAATAAGCGTATAACGCTTTTGTTGTATATTGGCGTAAGCGAGGGCCCATAATAATTAATATGGCTCCGCTAGTTCGGCTAAACACTATTTCAGCTATATTCAAGCTAACCAGTAATAATAAAGGTACTCGTAAGTTTTCTAGCAGTGGCGTCCCATTCGATTGTGCTACGCTATCCATAATTGATTTAATTGCATAGGGCACCAAAATGTTACCTGTCGCCTGTCCGGTCTCCATAATCAACATTAAAATAATCCAACCTTTAAATCGGGCTAGACAATGCATAATGAAATGAATAGTGCCAGTGGGTAACAAAGGCGCTTCTGAAGCTCGTTGAAAATCTTTATTCTTAGGCATGATGTTTAATTATGATCACTTTTTCCGTTTTTAAGCCAGTCAGCACATTCTTGCCCTAACTCACTGATAGCCCGAACTTCATATTCGGTGCACTCATCTGTAGTAAGCGGGTCTATACAGCATCCATTTTGTTGCATTTAAGTAGTCCCTGATTTTGCATACGTGACAATAATGATGTCATTTTCTCGAAATTGAAAGTCATTCCAGATCGTCGAATCAAAGTGATGGTTTTGTAGTTCTCTTACCTTAGTTGTTATCGCTTCTTGGTTGGACATCATTACCTTTTATTAAAGAGTATTGTCAATTAACTCTACATTTATGAAATGGGTATTATATTTAACCAGCTTAAATTTATATCCTAGGGTAATTATTTTGTCATAATAGTTTTCTAAAAAAATAGTATTGTTTAAACTGGATAATCTAAATTTTAAGCATGATAGACTACAGCTAATAATTGATAACTTTAATTAAGGACATCCTTATGTCAAAAAACAACGCTCTGCTTTTAAACATTAAATTAACATCTATAAGCCATGTTTAACTCGTCAGAAAAGCCGCTAATTATGGGTATTCTAAATGTTACTCCAGACAGTTTTTCTGATGGTGGACATTTTAACAACATTACCTCTGCATTAATGCAAGTGGAAAAAATGTTAAATGATGGCGCTGATATCATTGATATTGGTGGTGAATCAACTCGACCTTATTCCATTTCGGTCTCATCCGGCGAACAAGTTCAGCGGGTCATACCGATTATTAAAGCTATTCGAAAGCAACTATCAAGTACAGTCCAAATTAGTATCGATACTCGACTAAGTTCTGTGGCCAAATTAGCTTTGGCGGAAGGCGCTAATATCATTAATGATATATCTGCTGGATACAATGATCCTAATATATTGAATGTTGCAGCAGACTATGACTGTCCGATTATATTGATGCATATTAAAGGCACGCCTCAAACAATGCAGGATAATCCAAGTTACGATAATGTCGTTCCTGATGTCCTTGCGAGTTTGCACATCAGTGCAGAACGGGCAAAACAAGTAGGTATCAAACAAAACAAAATTATACTCGACCCTGGTATTGGTTTTGGCAAAACCAATGAGCATAATTTAAAGCTTTTAGGGCATTTAAATCAATTTGTCGAAACTGGATATCCTATTTTATTAGGCACAAGTCGAAAGAAATTTTTAAATAAAATAACTTCCACAGAAAAGCCCGAAGACTTAGCGCTTGCGACTGCAGTAACATCTGCATTAGCAGTAATGGCTGGTGTTAAAGTGCTACGTGTTCATGATGTCAAAGAAAATAGACAAGCAGTTGATGTTGCTTGGGCAATTAAGCAGAGTTCTCATTAAACTTAATGCTATTTTTAATAGCTTGTGCGATTGTTCTAATAATTCGGCAAGGTTGGAAATGTTAGTGCAAATTGCTAATAATGCTTGAAACATCATGATGCGTTGATACTAGAAGAAGCGATCCTAATTGAAGTTAAGTAAAGGAGAGCTTTTCAAGAGTCAATGTAGTTAAAGTTTTTACCTCATGTCCTCTATTGTTAACGTGAATAAAAAATTAAAAAGCCTTTTAGAACAAATGCTTGAAGTTATACAGGTATAGAAAAGCATAGTGTTATTTTGTTCAGTACAATTTTTGTCAATGTTTTGTATAGTTTTGTGCTAACATATAATTTTTATTTTGAGACAACTATGTAAACATGACTAGCACTAGTGATGAATCAGCTCAATACTTAATTAAAACAGTCTCAAAAAGGTCTGGCGTTAAATCTGATCTTGTAAGAGCTTGGGAGAGACGCTATCAGGCAGTTACGCCGACCCGGACCTCTGGTGGTCATCGAATATATACCGACCAAGATATTGCTCGTTTAAAACTTCTCAATCAGGCAACTAGCAATGGTCATAGCATTAGTCAAATTGCTAGACTTTCTCTTGAAGATCTAAAAAATCTAGTAAAAAGTGAATCTGAATCAATCCCGCAGCCTCCACATATAATCCCTTCTAGTAGTGACAGGTTATATATTGCTGCGGATTATATGGAAAAATGTTACGCCGCTGTTTTAGCTTTTGACCCTAAAGCCCTTGAGTCTCATTTTGAAAATGCAATCGTAGAGCTTGGCTCTGAGATATTTATTGAGCACTTGCTAACACCTCTGTTAACTAGAATTGGTGAGCGTTGGAAAGCCGGGGAACTGAGACCGGTTCACGAACATATGACTTCATCTGTTATTCGTTCACTTGCTTATATTTTACGTAACAATAAACCCCGGGCAGAAAATGCGCCCAGAATGGTTGTTAGTACGCCGATTGATCAATTGCACGAGTTAGGTGCTTTACTTGCTGCCATCATGGCAGAACTTAGTGATTGGCAAGTGACTTACCTTGGGACAAATCTCCCTGCCGAAGAAATAGCTGCAGCTATTAAATATACTAATGCCCGTGCTGTGACTCTCAGCATCAGTTTTGCTGCCAATGATCACGTTGTTGCAAAAGAACTTAGAAGACTGAGAAAATTAATTGGTCCTGATATAGCGATTATTGTTGGAGGTAGAGCCGCTGAGTATTACCAAGATATTTTAAATGAAGTCGGAGTTGTAAATATTCAAAGTTACGCCCATTTTAGACAAATTCTGGCTGAACTTGCCCTAAAGCAAGAAAACCAGAATTGATAGTTGATTTATAACTCATTGTTATTTCTTTATGAGTTTTTGGAAAACTAAAAAATTATCTGAAATGAGTATAGATGAATGGGAGTCACTATGTGACAATTGCGGAAAATGTTGTCTCCATAAGCTGGAAGATGAGAAGACTGAAAAAATAGTTTTTACTAATGTCGCCTGTAAGCTTATTAACCTGACTACCTGTCGATGTACAAAATATAGTAAACGAACTGAATTAGTTCCGGAATGTTTGGATTTAAGAGAGTTGGATATTGATAGGTATGGCTGGTTGCCATCTACTTGCGCATACCGACTTCTTAATGATGACAAAGAATTACCATCATGGCATCCATTAATATCAGGAAACTCTGCCAGTGTAAAAAGGGCTGGGGTTTCAATTAACAGTTACGCTATAAAAGAATCAAATGCTATAGATTTCGAAGATCATATTATTGAATGGTTAAAATAGAATACTAAGTAGCTATGGGGATATCTCGAGTATTTAGGGTTTAAGATTAATAATCAATCCAGCGCCATCAACCGACTTTAGCTTTTCTCCTTGGGGCTCAGGTGTCATCAGAAAATCACCATCTAATTCTATATGCCGAGATTCTTTTTTTGCTTTAGTATCAAAATAATTAGCAGATTTATTTTTTTCCACCTGCTGTTGATCAAGTAATAAATCAGTACTTCCTGTGCTTCTAAAAGGTATAGATAAATCTAATATTTTTTCGATCTCGTTCTTCTCAATAGTATTATCACTAATAGGTTTTTTTATTTTTGAATCAACTTTAATTTTCTGGTGTTTGCTTTTTTCTGTGCTTTCTGACAGATTTATTTTTTTTATTCCTTGAGGTTGCTTAATTTCATAAGACTTGGAATTGATCGTAGCTTTTTGTCTCTCCAGAACTAAAACGTCTTTTTCAACCAAATTATCAAACCCACTCAGAAATAACCATGAGCTGGTTATAAAGCTTAATAAAAATACTCGGTAAATGCTCATGTTAAATTTTACCACTCCAGTTATAGAGTACCTGAGCCACTTAAAAAACTACCAAGAATGATTAAAGCTGACATAGGTTATTATCCCCTACGATATCACAGCAATTATTTGTTATACAAGGCGTATTTTGGTAATCAGCATCTGTTTCTTTTCAATTCAGCGTTATATTTTTAGCCTATAAATTTATAATATTTCCCAAATAACATTGAGATAAAATCGGATACTGGTAAATCTGAACGCTGTTTCTCGAAAGAAACTGGAAAAAATTCGAAGCTGATTGATACGTCAGGCATAAAAAAAGCCCCGATCAGATCGGAGCCTTTAGAATTCATGGTGCCCAGGGGCGGAATCGAACCGTCGACACGAGGATTTTCAGTCCTCTGCTCTACCGACTGAGCTACCTGGGCTTTAGAAGTGTTGCTTAGTTTTTTGTAATTGGTGCCCAGGGGCGGAATCGAACCGTCGACACGAGGATTTTCAGTCCTCTGCTCTACCGACTGAGCTACCTGGGCGTAACTACAAAAGACGATCATTAGACTTTATTACGTTGCTCTAGTCAATAAAAAATGTAAATTTATTCGAGTAGGGTACTCCTAAAATACTCGCTTTTCTTACCCTAAAGTTGATAACGAACTCGAAAACTTTCACTGTTGAGAATGAACTATTTAAACTTTAGTGTTAGTCGAACTTAAAGGATTGCTATTTTCTAAAGTATAAAGGTGGAAAGCACTAGATTTAATGAGACATTTTGATATTGAACCTATAAACGATTTGGCTTTAAAGTATGATAATATTTTCAATCAAAGTATTTTTTTAAAAGGCGAGCATGAAAGCAAATATCGGTTTAATCGGTTTGGCAGTAATGGGACAAAATCTGGTTCTTAACATGAACGACCATGGTTTTAAAGTTGCGGTTTATAACCGGACTACCAGCACAGTTGATGAATTTTTAGACGGTCCGGCAAAAGATACTCTGGTGGTTGGGACACATTCGCTTGAAGCTTTGGTTGATAGTCTTGCTAGTCCTCGAATTGTCATGTTGATGGTAAAGGCGGGTGAGGTTGTTGATCAGTATATTGATAAGTTAGTGCCGCTATTATCGGCGGGCGATATCATTGTTGATGGCGGCAATTCTTTATTTACAGATACTAATCGGCGGACAGCAGCACTAAAAGCCATCAATATTAACTATATTGGTACTGGTGTGTCTGGGGGTGAAGAAGGCGCAAGACACGGGCCTTCAATCATGCCGGGCGGAAATAAAGCTGCTTGGCCTGTGGTTAAACCTATTTTTCAGGCTATCAGTGCTCATGTCGAAGGCGATCCTTGTTGTGAATGGGTCGGTGAAAATGGCGCCGGTCATTACGTTAAGATGGTTCATAACGGTATTGAGTATGGTGATATGCAGTTGATTTGCGAGGCTTATCAATTATTGTCTGAAGGGTTAGGTTTAAATGCGGATGAAATGCATGCGATATTTTCTGAATGGAATAAAGGTGAATTAAGCTCGTATTTAATCGAAATTACAGCAGCCATTTTGGCGTATAAAGACGAAGATGGATTGCCTTTGGTGGATAAGATTCTTGATACTGCCGGCCAGAAAGGTACTGGTAAATGGACAGGTATTAACGCTTTGGACTTGGGGATTCCTTTAACACTAATCGGTGAATCGGTGTTTGCACGCTGTTTGTCAGCTCAAAAATCAGAAAGAGTGAAAGCTGCTCAGGTATTACCTAAGCACACACAAGCCTTCTCTGGTGACAAAAAAGTTATGATTGAGGCAATTCGTGATGCCTTGTACGCTGCCAAAATTATTTCTTATGCACAAGGCTTTCGCTTAATGCGAGAAGCTTCCAAAGAATATAACTTATCACTGAATTATGGTGAAATTGCCTTGATGTGGCGTGGTGGGTGTATTATTCGAAGTCAATTCTTAAATGATATTAAGCAAGCTTACACAGGTAATCCAGAGTTGGAAAATCTGCTGTTAGCTGATTTTTTTGTAGATGCCATGAAGCAAGCTGATACAGGGTGGCGTAAAGCTGTGGTACTCGGTATTGAACTGGGTATTCCAACACCAGCATTTTCATCTGCGTTGGCTTATTATGATGGTTATCGAACAGAACGTTTGCCGGCCAATTTATTACAAGCCCAGCGAGATTATTTTGGTGCACATACCTATGAGCGGACAGATAAACCCAGGGGTGAATTTTTTCACACCGACTGGACAGGCCATGGCGGCAAGACAGCGTCTTCTACTTATACTGTGTAACTAACCATATATCATTTACTGAGTTTTTTATGAACGCTGATCCTTGTACATACGTTATTTTTGGTTCTACTGGAAATCTTTCAAGAATTAAATTAATGCCAGCCCTTTATCATCTTGATGTGGCTAATCAATTGCCTAATGGAACTCGTATCTTGGCGATTGGGCGAAGACCATGGGATCAACAGAAATGGCTTAGTGAAGTTAGGGATATGGTTGTAGCAAAAACAAAAGACGATTTCGATGAGACGGTCTTTCAGCGCTTTAGTGAACGCCTACAATATCATCAAGGTGATATAGGAGAAGCTAAATGCTATTCACAGCTTGCTGGGCTGCTAAATGAAAAAAATAATTTCCCTAAAAATATGGCTTTTTACTTGTCTATAAGTCCTGCTGACTTTGGAACGGTTATGGAAATGTTGAGTAATAATCAGTTGTTTAATGAAGATGTCGGTTGGCGGCGAGTTATTATCGAAAAACCTTTTGGATATGATCTGGATAGTGCGGAAGCTCTACAAAAACGTATCAGTCATTATTTAAGAGAAGAGCAAATTTACCGTATCGATCATTATCTGGGCAAAGGCATGGTGCAAAATGTATTAGTATTTCGTTTTGCAAATGTCATGCTTGAGCCCATATGGAATCGTAATTATATTGATCATATTCAAATTACCCATTCGGAAGAGCTTGGCATAGAAGGTCGTGGTGATTATTACAATAGTGCCGGTGCCATGAGGGACATGTTGCAAAGTCATTTGCTTCAATTATTAGCTTTAGTGACAATGGAGCCTCCTGCATCAATGGAGGCAGAATCTTTGAGGGATGAAAAAGTTAAGGTTTTAAAGTCTATTCGCCCGATTCCCAAAGAAGCAGTACACGGACATGCGTTTAGAGGTCAATATGCACAGGGTCATATTCAAGGAAAAAAGGTAAATGGCTATTTGCAGGAAGAAAATATCCCTGCTAACAGCGTGACAGAAACCTATGCATCCATGAAGCTTTATATTGATAACTGGCGTTGGCGTGGTGTGCCAATGTACTTGCGTACCGGTAAACGTATGGCCAAAGCGCAATCAACTATTTCAATTTGTTTTCGTCACCCACCATTACAGTTCTTTCGCGATACTAATGTACATTGTATGAATCAGAATTGGGTTTTGTTAGGTATACAGCCCGAAGAATTTATTCGTATTGAAATGACGGTAAAAGAACCGGGTCTAGAGATGCGTACAAGAACTCGCAGTCTTGATGCCAGTTTTAGAAATGAAGATGAAAAAGCTATCGATGCTTATGAGGATTTGTTACAGGATGTTTTGAAAGGTGATCGATCGTTATTTCTTCGTTTTGATGAAGTTGAATATGCGTGGCGTATTGTTGACCCGATATTGCAAACTTGGGCTAATGAGCGTGATTATATTGCAACCTATCCTGCAGGTTCTTGGGGTCCTGAGGATAGTCGGCTGTTTGATAAAAGTGCCCAATCTTGGCGAAGTTCACTTACTCCGGAGTGCAAATAAATGCAACATAACAGTCGTTGGCATCTACTAGAAACAGCCGATGAGGTCGCGTTGGCTGTATATGATGAAATTCTCGAGGCTGCACAAGAAGCCATTAAGCGACAAGGTAAGTTTAAGTTGGTTCTGGCTGGTGGCAGTACGCCCGAAAAAGTCTATAAATTACTAGCAAAGTCTGATGCAGATTGGGCTAGATGGTATATTTATTATGGTGATGAGCGTTGTTTGCCGGTGGATCATGCCGAGAGAAACAGCTTAATGGCTACGCATTGTTTTTTGGAGAACGTTGCTATTCCTGAAGCACATGTTTTCACAATGCCAGCTGAATTAGGTCCAGAAATAGGAGCCAAAGAATATCGAGAAATTGTTATTAATGCTCTTCCATTTGACATGGTTTTATTAGGGATGGGCGAAGATGGACATACGGCAAGTTTGTTCCCTGGACACCAGCATAAACAAGATGAATTAGTTCATGCTGTTTATAATTCACCTAAGCCTCCTTCAGAAAGAATGTCTATCAGTGCAGAAGCATTGAGTAGTACGCATCAACTTATAATTATGGTAACAGGTGCAAATAAACAAGACGCAGTTAATGCGTGGCGCTCAGGTCAAGACTTACCTGTTGCTACTATAAATCCAAAAAACACTATTGATATATACATAGATAAAGATGCCTTTAAGTCATAACAAAGTCGTGTAAAAGAAGATTTATTCACACACTATTAGATTTAATAAATTACAGTATATAAAAGCATGTCGAGCATTTTAGTCAGCAAGCCTAGTGAGTTAAACATTGATTGGGCTCAACGAGTGGTTAACCAACATTATTCAAATATAGTCGTTTCAGATGTTAATATTGTTTCGGTTGATATTGGGACAACAACTCGTATACGCGTCAAAACTAAACATAATGCCCCCGATATTTTTCCGGAGCAGTGGTTCGTAAAGTTACCATCAACTACTTGGCGGGCAAAAATAATTACTGCCCTACCAAGATTACTGCATACAGAAGTGCGTTTTTATAATGAAGTCAATGGGCCGGCATCGATCATAACTCCTCGTTCGTTAGGGGCGCAGAGCAAATTTGGTAGCGGAGCGACACTCGTGCTTGCCGACATGACTGACATTGACTTTATTCTAGGTGAGCCTAGTGATGTTTTAACATTCGCGCAAGCTGCTTCGGTAGTTGAACAAATGGCTAATTTTCATGCTCATTTTTGGAATAATATCCACCTTGATCATACCTATCGTTGGTTAGATGGCCCTGTCCGTCGTCTTGAGGATTTTCTAGGGACTGCTTTGGCAGTTCCCTTAATGAAGCGAGGATTACGAAAAGCTGGCGGATTTGTACCTGCCAAACTGCATTCACAAGCTGTTCATTATGCGCGCAATCGTAAAAAGGCTATGCGTTTTCTTAATAGCGCTCCACAAACCTTAGTTCACCATGATTGTCACCCCGGAAACTTATTTTGGCATAAATCTAAGCCTGGTTTTCTAGATTGGCAACTCGTTCGTTTTGGTGAAGGTATCAGCGATATTGCTTATTTCCTATCAACATCTCTCGACCCTAAAGTCAGACGAGAGCATGAGGTTGATTTGATAACGCTCTATGCCCAAAATCTTCAGGCTAATGGTATTAGAGATGTTGATGTCAAGATTCTTTTAGACAGATATCGAGCTCATCTCATTTATTCATTTGAAGCGATGATTTTGACACTTGGAATTGGAGGAATGATGAGTTTGGAAAGTAATTACGAACTTATAAGCCGCACTGTTGCTTCAGTGCTTGATCATGATTCATTTGCCAGGATACCAATTTAGCCTTGTATTTGAAATATTAAGGTTATCAAGAAGAATGAGTCATCTAAATAATTCCAGCCTTTGAGATAGAGATCCAACTAATTACAGTGCCAAACTTTTAACTCTATAGCCAGAAGATGATTGTATAAGCCGTTCTCAATTTATCTCAACTTGTAATACAATAGTCCGGTTTACGCTAATTAAGCCATTAGTCATTAAAAAAATTACTGATAATTTAACGTTAACAAGACAACGCAAAAAGCAGTTGTAATAGCGTTATTTTTTAATTACAAAAAGAGAGGGTAAGGATTTATGTGTTGGAGTGGTGAAGCCTCAGGTGTTCTGGCCGTCGCAGGTCTTAGTACTGCAGCCTATGTTGCACTTAAACAAGGTGAGTCTAAGGAGCTTTGGATTCCGTTAACGTATTTTGCCTTAATGGAGTTGCTGCAAGCAGTAACTTATGTTTATATTGATTTATGTGATAATCCGAATAATCAGATACTCACTCTTTTAGGGTATTTGCATGTCGCATTTCAACCATTTTTTGTCAATATGGTAGCGATGTATTTTATTCCGGTTAGTGTGAAACTAAAAATTCGTACTACTGTTTATACTATTTGTGCGATCGGTTCGATTGCCATGCTAATGAAAATGTATCCATTTGGTTGGGCGGGTACTTGTAATATTGGTATTGAGGGTTTTTGTGGTCCTAGCGTCTGTTCAACCTCAGGTTCTTGGCATATCGCTTGGCAAATGCCTTTAAATGGATTGATGTCCGACCCTGTTAAGTGGTTGTTTGGATTCGATTGGGGTTTGCATGCCTTTACTTATATTCTGGTGGCTTTTTATATGCCTCTTATCTATGGATCATGGCGATTTGTGGGTTTTCATTATTTGATTGGTCCGTTTATTTCAGATATTACTACGACCGATCCAAATGAATATGCGGCAGTGTGGTGTTTGTTTTCTATAGCTTTATGTGTATCGGTTATCAAATCACCAATCAGGAAGCATTTGCACGTTAAAAAGTGGCCCTTTTATAAAACAGAAATTGGTGATTCTTTATAGTTATTCTTAATAAGCTAGCAAATAATACCAACTATTAAACTCGAGTAAATATAAGATCACGAAGGGAAATATAAAGCTTTGTGATCTTATTCTTGGGTATGATGAAACATGAGTTATCAGGGGCTGAGGGCTGTGTTATTTTTCAGGGCCAATTATTTTTTGTCGTATCCAATCAAATTATTTATCGGTCTTGAAATAGTTATGGAATATTAAAAAAAGCTACTCCCAATATTAGGTATATAGCTATCAATTTAGGCCCAGAAACCCAGTGAACAGATCCTAGCTGAAGAATATGGTTAACTGTGACAACGGACAAAATAATAGCAAGAACCTCGAACTTGGAAAATAATAAATCCATATGTTGGCCTGTAGCTAAACCAAAAAAAACTAATAATGGTGCCACTAAAAGTGCTATTTGAGTGCTTGATCCCATAGTAATAGCGAGTGATATATCCAATTGATTTTGGCGGGCGAATCGAATTGAATTAATAAGTTCTGATACCATGCCAACTGGAGCAAGTAAAAAAATACCGGCAAAAAGAGGACTAAATCCCAATTTGTTTGCTGTAGGTCCTATAGAGTCAGTCATTATTTCACTCATTACAGCCAAGCCTATTCCAACAAGAAGTAATGTTATGAGTGGTTTGGTTTTAACATTTCTATTGTTCTCTGATACAGATTGATCAATTGGTATTAAATAGTTCGGTTGAATTGTATTATTGGTTAGTGTAAAAAACACACTGATTAGATACATGAAAATTAAAATTATTGATATTAATAAGCTAATTTCCACATCTGATTTTACCGTATGCTCAAATGTTGCAGGAATAATCAGACCAATGGTTGCTAATAAAAGGAGTCCACTATATAGATGAATATTAGCTCGATTGAACTGGAGTTCATTTTTTGTTTTTAGTCCACCGGCTAGGATTGACAGACCAAGACCAAATAATAAATTGCCAATTATAGCGCCAGTAATTGAAGCTTTTACCATCTCAATTAAGCCATGTTGCAAGGCAAAAAAACCAATAATGATATCCGGTACAGTCCCCATACTAGAATTAAGTATTCCGCTCTTTGCAGGCCCTAATGATCTCGCTAACTCCTCAACAGAATCCCCCATTAACTTGGCTAGCGGTATAATTGCTAATGCGGAAGCTAAAAATACTATAATTGGGTTGATTTCCAACCAAGATAATCCTATCCCAAGAGGGATAAATAATAACAACCATTTGAACCCCATGATTTACCTTTGTTTTTAGTATTATTGGTTTTATGAAATTTATTAGTTATTACGCTTTAAATGCAGCTTATTTAGTTGGATTGTAAATAACTAAAGCCATTTGATTATTGTTTTTAGTAAGATCATGTTTGTAAGTGAAAAGGAATTATACGCAATGTCAGATAGTATTATCTAGTTTCTGTGTCGTTGACTGATTGTAAATAGTTAAGAATTAATCGCTTATATGATTAGTTTTGGAGAAACACACTCATGATCTTATATAACGCCTCATCATCTTATTATTCCATGATTGGTCGTTTAGCTCTACTTGAGGCTAGTATCCCATTTGAGTCTAAGCGTATGGATATTCATATTACTAAAGAGCAGTTTACGACATGGTATCAAGCTATTAATTCTAAGATGACTGTTCCGACATTGGTTGATTGTGGTCATGTATGGACTGATAGTAAAGATATTCTAAAGTTATCAGCAAATTTAGCTGGCACTCAATGGAGTGATTCTGACCCCAACTTTTTGCCCGATATCGAAAAATTAGTTAAAGAGCATTATTCTATTTCGATTGAATATCTGACCTTTGGCAAGGCTTTAGTTACAATTCCACCATTACGCATTTTAGTTCCTAGAATGCTTCATAAAATAATTCAAAACCTCGAAACTGAAATAGTAGATTCGAGTAATTCAGAAGCGATTCAAGCTAAAATTGATTTAAATCAAAAGCGGCTAGCTTACTTTTCTGAAGGTAATCGTATTGATAAGCTGGACATTGAGCGAAATAATGTACTTGCTTATCTTGAAAAGCTTCCTGTCCCTCACAATCAATTATTTGGGAAAAAATTGAGTTCGGTTGATATCGTTACTGCAGTGTTATGTGGACGATTAAAAATGATCGGTGAGTATGGTTTGATTCAAAAAAAATCGCCCTTGGATAGGTGGTTTAATAATTTTCAGATGCGTTCTGCTTTTAAACGGGCTGATATTTGGCTTTCTTTTCAACCACTGAGAATTTTACTGAAACGTTAATGTAACTTGCTGTAAATGTTAATTTTATAAAAATGTATGGCGCTTTTTAAGTGTGCAAATTGTAGATCAGCAAGTGAGAAAACTGCTTTACTACTTTGATGATTAATTGAGAATTCTGAATTACGTAACATTAAAAGGAGGTAATGATTTTAGATAGTAATATGAATTGTCGGAATCAAGAGGGCTGTAAAATAAGTATAATGATTTCCCAGACAGCTTATTAACTATTAATCGACCAAATTAAAAAAACTGCCATGTCATTAAAAATTGCTCTCGCCCAAATCAATTTCTTAGTTGGTAATATAACTGCAAATGTTGATAACATTATAAAGACAGCTATTTATGCGCGTGATGAATTGAGTGCAGATATAGTTGTTTTTCCTGAGCTGACTATTACTGGTTACCCTGCTGAAGACTTGTTGTTTCGATCTGATTTTATTGAAGTCGCTAATAATGCGATTTATCAGATTGCTGATGGCATCACAGATGTTGCAGTTGTTGTGGGTTTTCCGGAACGTGACGGCGATAATCTTTATAATAGTGCTGCGGTGTTGTATCAGGGGGTAATTCTGGCCTGTTATCGCAAACAAGCGTTACCCAATTATGGCGTGTTTGATGAGCAGCGCTATTTTACTGCGGGAATTCAGCCTTGTGTGTTTGAGTTTAATGGCATATTTATTGGATTGACGATTTGTGAAGATGTTTGGAAAAATGGCATTATTGACGCTAATAAAGAGGCTGGAGCAGAGCTTTTGTTAACCCTCAATGCTTCGCCCTTTAATGCTGGAAAAATCCATCAGCGAGAAGCTATTATTTGCCAACAAGTTAAAGCAGCAAGCATTCCCTTGTTTTATGTTAACCAGATTGGTGGTCAGGATGAGTTGATTTTTGACGGGGCCTCATTTGTTGCAAATTCTCAAGGTCATATTGTTTTTCGGGCGAAAGAATTTCAAGAGCAAATAAGTGTCATTGAATTCGACGGTAATAATCCATTATTAAGCAGTTGTGCGCCGCTTTATAAAGAAATATCTAGCGAATATAACGCCTTGGTTCTGGGAATAAAAGATTATGTTCGTAAAAATGGTTTTCAAGGTGCTATTTTAGGTTTATCTGGAGGTATTGATTCTGCTCTTGTGTTAGCTTTGGCAGTTGATGCGTTGGGACATGATAAGGTTGAAGCTGTGTTAATGCCGTCACGGTTTACGCAAGACATGAGTAATGAAGATGCTATTAAGCAAGCCGAGATATTAGGGGTGAAATACCATGTCATTCCAATAACACCAGCGGTTAATGCTTTTACGGATATGTTGGCCGAGGTTTTTGCTGGTACAGCTAAAGATACTACAGAGGAAAATATTCAAGCGCGCTGCCGTGGAGTTATATTAATGGCATTATCTAATAAACAGGGTAAGCTTTTACTCACGACGGGTAATAAAAGTGAGATGAGTGTTGGTTATGCTACCCTTTATGGTGATATGGCTGGAGGCTTTGCGCCAATCAAAGATGTGCCTAAGTTGTTAGTTTATCAGTTGGCACGATATCGTAATTCACTTTGTGAAGTTATTCCTGAACGAGTTATTACGCGTCCACCATCAGCAGAGTTGGCCCCTGATCAAATTGATGCAGACTCTTTACCACCTTATGAGGTTCTCGATCCAATACTTGAGCGCTATGTAGAATTAGACGAGTCTGCAGAAGAAATTATTGCGGCTGGATTTAAGCGCGATGATGTTGTAAGGGCTATTAATTTAGTAGATAAAAATGAATATAAACGCAGGCAATCTCCACCCGGGATTCGGATTACCAGTAAAGCATTTGGGCGTGATCGACGTTATCCTATTACTTCAGGTTATCGAGGGATTTAAGTGTTAAATCGAGAATATTTAGTACTATGCTACTGGTTAAGATAAATCGCACATTCACTATAAAAGTAAATAAAAAATGATAAGTTATCAAGAAATGATTAGCTATTTGGCAGCAACACTAACGACGGCTTCATTTTTACCTCAGGCGATTTTAACGATAAAAACCAAAGACACAGAGGGGTTGTCTTTAGGTATGTATAGTATGTTTACACTGGGGGTTTTATGCTGGTTAATTTATGGTATTTATATTGCTGATGAAGCTATTGTTGTAGCCAATGCAATTACTTTGATGTTAGCTGGAACGATACTCTCTTATAAAATTTATAATACTTTTTTTAAAAAAGTTAATTGAAGGTCTTTAGTTCTTTACTTCTTATTCCTTTGGTATGTAATGTAATTGTGCAGATATTGACTGTTTTTCGAAATATGAAGCGTAAATGGAGATATGTAAAATGACAAATAAGGTGTCCTTGACCCAGTTCATTATTGAGCAACAGAGGGGTTTGCCGGATGCATCAGGAGCCTTTAGTATGTTGCTAAGTAATATCGTAACGGCTTGTAAAGAAATATCTCATTTGGTAAATCGCGGGAATCTTGTGGGCGTATTGGGAAGTGCCGAATCTGAAAATGTTCAAGGGGAAGAGCAAAAAAAATTGGACGTTATTACCCATGATATTATGGTTGATGCGCTTAACTGGACGGGACATTTAGCTGGAATGGCATCAGAAGAGGTAGATAATATTATTGCTATTCCTGCAGAGTATCCTAAAGGAAAATATTTGGCGTTATTTGATCCTTTGGATGGCTCTTCAAATATTGATGTTAATTTGGCTGTAGGTACTATTTTTTCTATTCTTCATTGTCGTGAGGGCGTTGAGCCAACACATGAGGATTTTTTACAGAAGGGATCTGAGCAGGTTTGTGCGGGTTTTGTTTTATATGGGCCATCAACCATGATGGTTTTAACTACTGGGCAAGGTGTTAATGGGTTTACACTAGACCAAGATATCGGTGAATTTATTTTGACGCATCCAGCCATGAAAATACCTGAAGAAACTAGTGAGTTCGCTATTAACATGTCAAACCAGCGTTTTTGGGAGCCGCCTGTTCAGCGTTATATTGAGGAATGTCTGCAAGGCATTGAAGGCCCTCGAGAAAAGAATTTTAATATGCGCTGGATTGCTTCTTTAGTTGCCGAGGTGTATCGGATTCTTACGCGGGGTGGCGTTTTTTTATATCCTTATGATTTAAGAGATCTGTCGAAGTCTGGTAGATTACGTATTATGTATGAAGCTAATCCTATGGCATTTATTATTGAGCAGGCTGGGGGTGCTTGCTCTACTGGGCGTGAGCGTATTTTAGATATTAAACCAATTCATATACATCAACGAGTACCTTTGATTTTGGGATCAAAAAAAGAAGTCGAGCGAATTGTGGCTTATCATAATTAAGTGTTTTATTGATCACAGAACTATTTATACGACGTGGGTGGATATGTATCCGTTTTAGAGCTAGGCCATCGAGCATCCTTAGGGTAATGTTTTAGATTCGGATGCTTTGTTGTAATCAACTCCAACACTTACGATGAAGCTGGTCGCTTCTTCAATATCCATGGTTGATTTTATTAATTTTGATTTATCGACAATTACTGTAAATCCGGAAGTAGGGTTTGGTGATGTAGGAATAAACAGTATATATTTATCTTCGAACCGATTGGTTACATAAGCAGGCACCCAAATGCCTTCTTTAGGGTATTCGACATAAACAACTTCTTTCGCCATTGTCTGTTCATGAGATGAAAACATGCTGATAACTTTTTTAAGTACACGGTAAATGGTATTAAGGAATGGGATTCTACCAATAATTAAATCAAATATACCAATTACCCATGAGCCTCCTTTTTTGACTATGGTACTTCCTATTGAGACTAATAAAATAAAACTGACTGCGAAAACAAGGCCGGTATATAAGTAATTATCGGAAAAAGCGTAAACGACACGAAATAAATCGGAAACCAGTTCTTTTACAAATAGTATGATTTGTAACACAACTACGATAGGAATAACTGAAAAGACGCCTATCAGAAAATAATTTAATAATTTTTTAGTGAGCTCGTTCATTTTTTTCTCCGTTGGTTATATTCAATAATCATCCAGTTGAGGTCTGATTTAAATTTTATGATTATTTAATAATACATAGCGTTAATGAGCACAAGAAGGTATGTCATTCATTATAAATTAATTTGAGATTGGCTGGATAATCTAAAAGAATATCAAGAGAGTAATAAAAACTATAGTTGTTTTTTTGAAGGTCTATATATTTGCCGCAACTACAGTCTATTCATTGTGGTTAAATTTTCTTGGCTTACTGGGATCTTATAAAGTCATGTTGGGGTTTTATGCAGAAGAATATATTAATTACTGGGGCAGCCAAGCGCATTGGAGCTTGTTGCGCTCGTTTACTCCATAGTAAAGGTTGTAATGTTTTTTTGCATTATAAAACATCAAAAGAGACAGCTGCGGAACTATGTTATGAATTAAATCAGATCCGAACTAATTCAGCTTACATGATGCAGGCTGACTTGCTTGATATGGGCGAATTGGATGCTCTGGTTACTAAAGCTTGTGCGGCATGGGGCGGGATTGATGTATTGATAAATAATGCGTCAGCTTTTTATCCGACAGCCATGTCAGATGTTACTGAGTGTCAATGGGATGAGTTAATGGGGAGTAATTTAAAGGCGCCCTTTTTTTTGACAAAAGCCTTGTCAGGAGTATGGGTCAAAAATAAGGGGTGTGTTGTTAATATTGCTGATATTCATGCTGAGCGTGGTTTAAAGGGTTACTCTGTTTACAGTATAGCTAAGGCCGGATTGGTTGCAATGACGAAAGTTTTGGCTAAGGAGTTGGGTCCGGAAATTCGAGTGAATGCAGTAGCGCCGGGGGCTATTATATGGCCGGAGAAGACTCTGACGGAACAAGAAAAGCAAGACATTATTCAGCGAATCGCTTTGCGGCGTAATGGAGACCCGATGGATATTGCAAAGGCGGTATGGTTTTTGATTGAAGATGCAGATTACATGACTGGGCAAATAATTACAGTAGATGGTGGTCGTAGTTTGTATTGCTAAATCAGGTGCAAGCTATTACACCTGATTTAATATTAGTGAGTCCAGCTAGGTATGATGCGTTGTTGATGTAGGTTTGTTTTGTCGAATTTTTCCCATAGATCAGCATAACTTAGCTCGCTGATTGGATGTTTTAGATTGGGGGCTATTTCAGCCAAAGGTTCAAGTACGAAAGCGTAACGTTCAATTTCATCTCGAGGTATTTGTAAGCGACCATCGTTGATTATCAGTGCATCATATAAAATAAGATCTAGGTCGAGAGTTCGGGAAGAGAACTTTTGACTGTCGCGAGTTCTGCCGTTGTCCAATTCAATTTGGCGTAGTATTTTGGCAACTTCTTTTACGCTCAATTGAGAGTTAAAACCAACTATAAGATTGTAAAAAGTATCTCCTATAAAGCCGATTGGCGCTGATTCATAAATACTGGAAATGTTGAGGTTGCCGAAGTGGAAGTTAAGCGCATTAAGACTGGCAAGTATGTTTTTATCTTTGTCGATATTACTGCCTATACTTATGTATCCTGTGGGCATAGCTTATTTTTCCCCTCGCTCTATAGTAATGCCAACATCCCTTGCTCCCCGAATTGCGCCTTTTTTATTGAGCGTAATTTTTACCCATGGAACATTGAACTCATTGCGAATAATAATAGCTATTTCGGAGATTAATTTTTCAACAAGAAGAAATTGGCTTGTTTCTACAAAAGAAATAATGCGTTTAGAAATAGTTTTATAATCAAGTGTGTATTTTATGTCGTCAGTTTCTGCAGCTTTTTTGATATCAAAGGCCATTTCAATATCGAGTATAACTTTTTGCTTGGTTTCCCTTTCCCAATCATAAATACCGATAATTGTTTCAATTTCAAGTCCGCCTAAAAAGATTATGTCCATGGTTATTTCCGGTTATGATATGTTTCTTAAAAGTAGTAAGTATCAGGGAAATGTGTTCCGCTTACAAGTTCTGAATAAGGAAAAAGCTGCATGATAGTTTGGTTATTTGTTCCAGTTGCCTATCTAATAGGGTCCATTTCCAGCGCAATTATTATATGTCGTCTGATGAGGTTGCCAGATCCTCGAGAGCAGGGCTCAGGTAATCCAGGTGCCACCAATGTCATGCGTATTGGTGGTAAAAAAGCTGCAACCATTACTTTATTAGGGGACTTACTTAAAGGGTTGCTTCCTGTTTATATTGCCGGATTAATGGGAGCATCTTTGGAGTTATTAGCTGTCATTGGCTTGGCAGCTTTTCTAGGACACCTATATCCAGTGTTCTTTAAGTTTAAGGGAGGTAAGGGTGTTGCAACGTCAATAGGTATTTTGCTCGGGTTCTCATGGTTGCTTGGGTTTGCATTTATAGGTACTTGGCTATTAATCTATAAGCTTGGTAAAATTTCTTCGTTATCGGCATTGTGTGCCTCATTTATATCACCAGTCTATGCATGGTTTATTGTAGGTGATACATCTATTGTCTCTGCCGCATTCATTATGATGGTGTTTTTGCTCTGGCGGCATAAAAGTAATATTAAGCGGTTAATGAATGGAGAAGAGTAAGTGAGGGCTGCAATAACCTCTCGGTTTTAGTGTAGCTCGCTAATCGGCCAGCGAGGGCGGGCAAAAATAGTAAGCTCTTGATGCTGTTCTGCTGCCAAGCGTTGCGAGCCAGCATAGGCAATCATGGCGCCATTGTCAGTGCAAAACTCAAGTCTTGGAAAGTAGATTTGTGCACCTTCTTTTTTGATCATTTCAGTTAAAAATTCACGAACTTGTTTGTTGGCACTTACACCGCCAGCAACGACTAGTTTCTTTAAGCCGGTTTGTTGTAAGGCGCGTTTACATTTAATGGTCAATGTTTCAGCAACTGCCTCTTGAAAGGCAGCGGCAATATTCGCTTTGTCTTGAGTTGTTTTTTCAGAATTGTTGAAAGTATTCAGTGTGAAAGTTTTTAAGCCACTAAAACTAAAGTCTAATCCAGGTCTGTCTGTCATTGGCCGTGGAAATTTAATTTGCGGTGCGCCCTGTTCGGCAAGAATGGATAGTTTGGGTCCACCTGGGTAGCCCAGTCCGAGCAGTTTTGCAGTTTTATCGAATGCCTCGCCTGCTGCATCATCAAGCGATTGGCCTAGTAATTGGTATTGGCCAATGGCTTCAACTTTGACTAATAATGTATGGCCGCCAGAAATCAATAATGCAATAAAAGGGAATTCTGGTGGGTTTTCTTCTAACATAGGTGCTAATAAATGTCCTTCCATATGGTGTACTGCTATGGATGGGATTCGCCAAGCCCAAGCCAAACTTTTGGCAGTGGCTGCTCCGACTAATAATGCGCCCATTAGTCCTGGACCTGCAGTGTAGGCAATGCCACCAATGTCGACGGATCTCAGTTGACTTTCATGCATTAATTGCTTGATAAGTGGAACTAATTTACGAATGTGGTCGCGTGACGCTAGTTCTGGGACGACGCCGCCATATTCGTTGTGCATGTCAACTTGGCTGTATAAAATATGATTTATTAAGCCTTGGCTACTATGATAAATAGCAACACCTGTTTCATCGCATGAGGTTTCTATACCTAAAACGTACATTGATTTTTGAAAATTTTAAAAGTAAATGTATAATTGCCGATTGCGTATAATCAGTGGATAGTAAGTATCCTCACAAACAATATTAACATAATTGGAATTATATAATGCCGTCAGTGAAAATTAAAGAAAACGAACCTTTTGATATTGCAATCCGTCGATTTAAACGCGCTTGTGAAAAAGCAGGTGTTTTGGCAGAAGTTCGTCGCCGTGAGTTCTACGAAAAGCCAACTGCTGAGCGTAAGCGTAAAGGCGCAGCTGCAGTTAAGCGTCATTTAAAAAAATTGGCGCGTGAGCGTTATGCATTGAAAAATTTACGTCGTGGCCGTCCAGTACTTTAACATAAGGTTAATGTAATGGACTTATTGACTGATCGTATCAAGGAAGATATGAAAGCCTCCATGAAAGGAGGTGCAAAAGCAAGATTGGGTGTAATTCGTTTAATTTTGGCCGCTATTAAGCAGGTTGAAGTTGATGAGCGAATTCTGCTCGATAATGAGAGAACCATTTTAGTTCTTGACAAGATGCTCAAGCAGCGTCGTGAATCGATTCGACTTTTTTTGGATGCTGGTCGGCATGATTTGGCAGAGATTGAGGAGGCAGAGATTTTAGTTATCCAAGATTTCCTTCCTCAAGCACTAAGTGAGGAAGAAATTGATGCCATGGTTGGTGATGCGGTTATTAATTCAGGTGCCGAATCTATTAAAGATATGGGTAAGGTGATGAGTTTGCTGAAGCCAAATATGCAAGGTCGAGCTGATATGTCGGTTGTAAGTATTAAAATCAAGGCTGCATTAACCGGATAATTTTTTGGCCTCATCAAAGATGTCAGGTAGAATTTCTAGAGAGTTTATTGATGATCTTTTGGTGCGAGTTGATATAGTTGATTTAATCGATTCGCGCGTTCCTCTAAAAAAAACGGGAAACAATTATGTTGCCCGCTGTCCTTTTCACACTGAAAAAACCCCTAGTTTCTCTGTAAACCGTAACAAGCAGTTTTTTCATTGCTTTGGTTGTGGTGCGAGTGGTAACGCCATTAGTTTTTTAATGGATTTTAGTCATCTTGATTTTGTTGAAGCTGTTGAAGATCTTGCTAACTTTGCTGGCGTAGATGTGCAAAGGGAGTCTTTCGGGCTTAATGTTGAGTTCAAAAGAGATGATTTAAGTAGCCTTTACTTATTGATGGAACGGGTGGCCGTTTTTTATGTAGAACAGTTAAAACTTAGCTCCAAAGCTATCGATTATCTTAAAAAAAGAAAAGTAAGGGGTGAGATTGCTCGTGATTTTATTCTCGGTTATGCGCCCGATAAATGGAGTGCTTTAACTGAAAGATTTGAGCAACAATTATTGATAGATGCTGGATTGCTTATTATTAAAGATGATGGGCGGACTTATGATCGTTTTCGTGACAGAATTATGTTCCCAATTCGGGATAAGCGAGCACGTATTATAGGGTTTGGTGGTAGGGTTATTGATGATTCTTTGCCAAAGTATTTGAATTCACCAGAAACAACTTTATTTCATAAAGGTAAAGAAGTGTATGGTTTGTATGAGCTTTTGGAAAAAAACGCTAAACCACAGAGAATAATAATTGTTGAAGGCTATTTAGATGTAATTGCTTTAGCCCAGTATGGCATTAATTATGCCGTTGCTGGGCTTGGTACGGCGGCATCCCAAGCGCATTTAGATTTGTTATTTAGATTCACATCGGAGCTTGTATTTTGTTTTGATGGTGATAAAGCAGGGCGTGAAGCGGCATGGAGGGCGATGGAGCCAGCTTTTTCAAGCCTTAAGGACGGTAGGCAGATAAGAATAATGATTTTGCCACAAAGTCATGATCCTGATTCACTGGTGCGAGACGAGGGCATGTCTGGATTTACAGAGCGAATTCTGAGAGCACATCCTTTATCAGATTATTTTTTTGAGCACATTGCCGAAGGTTTGAATCTTTCAGAAATGGAAGGGCGAGCCCAATTAATCAGTAAAGCCAAACCCTATTTGGAGAAGTTGCCGGACAATGTGTTTAGGGAAATGATGTTTGATCGTTTAAAAAAATTATCGGCTATGACTTCGCTGGACTCTCCGGATAATGTTGCTGTGAGTGATTCTGTAAATCAAAAGCCGTTTCAATTTGAGCCAGGTAGATTATCGTCGGCTCGAGTTGCAATTGCTTTGTTATTACAGCGGCCCAGTTTAGCTGAAATTGTCAGGGAAAAAGAGATAGATTGGGATGGCTTGGAGTTTCGAGGGATCCAGTTATTTAAAAATATACTAGAAGTTATAATGGATAAAAAAAATGTTAATACTGCAGTTTTAATTGAGCATTATCGTAATACAACTGAAGATAAATCAGTTAAAGCATTGGCATTATTGGATGTATATGTTTCTGACGATAAAATTGAAGAAGTGTTTAGCGATGCTTTAAGTGTTTTGCTTGAGCAGGCCCGTGATGCTGGGATTTCAAGACTACTTGCAAAATCTAAAGCTCAGAATTTGGAGATACAAGAGCAAGAGTTATTAGTTAAAATGCTGGCGGCCAAATAAATATATCCTAATATATAATACATATAGTATAATTTCCAGTTAAATATGACCATACCAATACAAGTATTGAGTGAGTAAATAATGAGTCAAGAACAACAGCAATCACAGCTCAAACAATTGATAGCCAAAGGAAAAATGCAGGGTTACCTGACTTATGCTGAGGTTAACGATCACTTGCCTAGTGATATTGTTGATCCAGAGCAAATTGAAGATATCATTGGTATGATAAATGAGATGGGTATTCAGGTGTATGAAAATGCGCCTGACGAAGACTCAATTATTACAGATTCAGCTGCTGTTACTACAGATGATGAAGATGCTGAAGAGGTTGCTGCTCTGGCCTCGGTTGATAGCGAGTTTGGTAGAACTACTGATCCAGTGCGTATGTATATGCGTGAGATGGGTTCTGTGGAGTTGTTAACACGTGCAGATGAGTTAAAAATTGCCAAACGTATTGAAGAGGGACAGCATCAACTTGTTAAAGGAATTGCCCGCTCATGTTTTGTTGTTACAGATTTTTTAGAGTCTTTTGATGCAATTTCAAATGAAGATAGTACAATCCGATTAACTGACTTGGTTTCGGGCTTCGTTGATCTAAGTGAAGCTGAGGATGTTGCTGCTATTAATGTTCTGGCTGTGGATGAAATAGGTGAAGATGACATAGTTGAAGAAGCAGTTGTTGAAGACGAATTGAAAGGACTAACGTACGAAGAGGTCCAGGAAAAAGTTGAAGCGCTTAGGCATCAGTTAAAAGTGGTTTTAGCTACCATCAAGAAGCATGGAACTTCGAGTGATAAAACTGAAAAAGCCTATGAAGTGCTGGCCGATTTGTTCATGGAATTTAAATGGACACCCCAATACTTAAAAAAATTAACTGCCATAATACCTAATGCGGTAAGTATTGTTCGGGATCAGGAAAAATTGATTCTTGATATATTTATTAAAGAAGGTGTATTGTCACGTAAAGAGTTTATTGCTTCATTTGCTGAAAACGAAGCTAGTTCTGAGTGGTTAGATAAGCATATAAGCGGTGGACATTCTTATTCAGATGCCTTGAAAGGCCGTGAAAAGGAATTAAGAAAAGCGCAAAAAATATTGGCAGATGTTGAAGTAGAATATGGATTGAAGATTACAGAGTTAAAAGAAATTAACCGATGTATGACAATCAGTGAAGCCAAAGCAAGACGTGCGAAAAAAGAAATGATTGAGGCTAATTTAAGGCTGGTTATTTCAATAGCTAAAAAATATACTAATCGTGGCTTGCAGTTTCTGGATTTGATACAGGAAGGTAATATTGGATTAATGAAAGCGGTCGATAAGTTTGAATATCGTCGTGGTTATAAGTTTTCTACCTATGCTACTTGGTGGATTAGACAGGCTATTACCAGGTCCATTGCGGATCAGGCAAGAACCATTCGAATTCCTGTCCATATGATTGAAACCATCAATAAATTGAATAGAATTTCGAGACAGATTTTGCAGGAAATGGGGCGGGAAGCTACCCCTGAAGAGTTGGCTGAGCGTATGGAAATGCCTGAAGACAAGGTAAGAAAGGTTTTAAAAATTGCTAAAGAACCGATTTCTATGGAAACACCCATTGGTGATGATGAAGACTCTCATCTCGGTGATTTTATAGAAGACGCTAAAGTGTTATCGCCTGTAGAAGCGGCCACTATCGCTGGCTTACGCGAATCAACTCAAAACGTATTGGCTGGCTTAACCGCAAGGGAAGCTAAAGTGTTGCGTATGCGTTTTGGTATTAATATGAATACTGATCATACCTTGGAAGAAGTTGGTAAACAATTTGATGTGACCCGTGAGCGGATTCGTCAAATCGAAGCAAAAGCACTCAGAAAATTAAGACATCCTTCTAGATCAGAGCAATTGAGATGTTTTTTGGATGGTGAATAAGTAAGTAAGTAAGTAAGTAAGTAAGTAAGTATTTAGGGCCCTTAGCTCAGTTGGTTAGAGCGTCCGACTCATAATCGGCAGGTCGTAGGTTCAAGTCCTACAGGGCCCACCATTTAAACAAGAAAGGCTGCTGTTGCAGCCTTTTGTATATTCGAACAGTTGTATTTTATTTATTAAGGGTGATGACGTGAGCAATAATTATAGCTTTACATCAGAGTCGGTGTCGGAAGGACATCCGGACAAGGTAGCAGATCAAATTTCCGATGCAGTACTTGATGCTTTATTAGCACAAGATCCCAAGTCACGTGTTGCTTGTGAAACATTAGTGAAAACTGGGATGGTTATTTTAGCTGGAGAGGTGACGACTGATGCCTGGGTTGATTTGGAAGCTTTAGTTAGAAAAGTTGTTTGCGAAATTGGCTATGATCATGGTGATATTGGTTTTGATGGTCAAAGTTGTGCAGTATTAAATGCTATTGGTAAACAATCGGCTGATATTGCGATGGGTGTTGATGAAGATGAAAATCATGAGCAAGGTGCTGGTGATCAAGGATTGATGTTTGGTTATGCTAGTAATGAAACTGATGTATTAATGCCCGCCCCAATTACGTATTCTCATTTGTTGGTTAAACGTCAGGCTGAAGTACGTAAGAGCAAGGTATTACCTTGGTTGCGTCCAGATGCCAAAAGTCAGATTACATTTAGGTACGAAAATAATAAACCGGTTGCAATTGATGCCGTGGTTTTATCTACACAACATTCACCTGAAATTAACAATAAAGCTTTGCATGAAGCGGTAATGGATGAGATTATTCTGCCGGTTTTGCCTAAAGAATGGCTACATAAAGATACCAAGTATTTTATTAATCCGACAGGACAATTTATCATTGGTGGACCAGTAGGAGATTGTGGTCTAACAGGTCGTAAAATTATTGTTGATACATACGGTGGTATGGCTAGACATGGAGGTGGCGCATTTTCAGGGAAAGATCCTTCAAAAGTTGATCGTTCTGCAGCTTATATGGCTCGTTATGTGGCAAAAAACATTGTTGCGGCAGGTTTAGCAGAACGCTGTGAAATTCAGGTTTCATATGCAATTGGTGTTGCCGAACCCACTTCTATTACAGTAGAAACCTTTGGTACAAGTAAGCTGAGTGAAGATAGATTAGTACAGATAATTAGAGATAATTTTGATTTAAGACCCAAAGGCTTGATTAAAATGTTGGACTTATTAAAACCAATTTATCAGCCTACAGCAGCTTATGGTCATTTTGGACGCACTGAAGAATCATTCAGTTGGGAAAAGACAGATAAAGTTGACGCATTAAAAAATGCGGCTGGTATTTAATAGCAAACTAAATAGGACATATGATGAGTCAACATGATTATAAAGTTGCTGATATATCGTTAGCAACATGGGGACGTAAAGAAATTAATATTGCTGAAACAGAAATGCCCGGCTTAATGGCGTTGAGAAAAGAATATGGTCAGAAACAACCCTTAAAAGGCGCACGAATCGCTGGTTGCCTCCATATGACAATTCAAACTGCAGTATTAATTGAAACGTTAACTGCTTTAGGTGCTGAAGTTCGTTGGTCATCCTGTAATATCTTTTCGACTCAAGACCATGCTGCGGCTGCAATAGCTGCAGCAGGTATTCCAGTGTTTGCTTGGAAAGGTGAAACCGAGGAAGAAGCGGAATGGTGTATCGCTCAAACCATTGATGGACTTGATGGCTGGAGACCAAATATGATTCTTGATGATGGTGGTGATTTAACTACCATGATGCATAATCAATATCCTGAATTAATGGCGGATGTTAAAGGCTTATCAGAAGAAACAACTACAGGTGTTTTACGACTTTACGAAATGGTTGCAAAAGGCACTTTAAAAGTTCCTGCTTTTAATGTTAACGACTCAGTAACTAAATCTAAATTTGATAATTTATACGGATGCCGTGAGTCATTAGTTGATGGTATCAAGCGTGCAACTGATGTCATGATTGCTGGTAAAATTGCTGTGGTCTGTGGTTATGGTGATGTAGGAAAAGGTTGTGCACAATCTTTACGAGGCTTGGGAGCAACAGTTCTAATTACAGAAATTGATCCGATATGTGCTTTGCAAGCTGCTATGGAAGGTTTTCGCGTAGTAACCATGGAAGAAGCCGCACCCATTGCAAATATTTTCGTAACAGCAACTGGTAACTTTAGTATTATTACCCATGCGCATATGTTAGCGATGAGAGATCAAGCGATTGTATGTAACATTGGCCATTTTGATGAAGAAATTGAAATTGCTTCTTTACGTCAATATGAATGGGAAAATATCAAACCTCAGGTTGATCACGTTATTTTTCCAGATGGTAAGCGATTGATTATTTTGGCTGAAGGTCGATTGGTCAATCTAGGTTGTGCTACTGGACATCCAAGTTTCGTAATGTCTAATTCTTTTTGTAATCAAGTTTTAGCACAAATGGAATTATGGGAAAATGCCAAAAATTATAAAAATGAAGTCTATATTTTGCCAAAAAAATTGGATGAAAAAGTTGCAAGGTCACATCTGCAACAATTAGGTGTAAACTTAACAACCCTTACTGAGGAACAAGCTAAGTATATTAATGTTCCCGTTGAAGGACCTTATAAAGGCGATCATTATCGTTATTAATCAATTTTACTTTTTTCCTGCTTCGGAATGCTGTCAATTGTATAAAATTAATCTTTTATAATTGGCAGTAAAAAAGTAATTGTAGTAACGTTGAAGGCCAAATTTTTTAATAGATATTGGTGGGGACGATTTGTTTTATCCCTCTCAGTGAGATTGAAAATGCAATCACAAAGAAAATATCCTCAACTTTTTAGTTTCGAATTTTATCCACCTAAAACAGAAGAAGGTGAGGTAAATCTTGAGATCGTGCATAACAAACTGGCAAAACTAAAACCTGATTTCTTCTCGGTTACATTTGGTGCGGGTGGCTCAACCCGAGATAAAACATTCGATACGGTTATCGATATTCAAGCAAAAGGTATTGCATCAGCACCTCATTTATCTTGTGTAGCGTCTACTAAAGACAATATTAGAACAATTCTAAAAAGTTACCAAGATAATGGTATTGCCAAAATTGTCGCATTAAGAGGTGATTTGCCTTCTGGGATGATGTCAGCCGGTGAGTTTAGATATGCAAATGAGCTTGTTGAATTTATTCGTCAAGAAACGGGTGATTATTTTCAGATTCATGTAGCAGCCTATCCAGAAGTTCATCCACAATCAGTTAATGCTGAGGAAGATTTTAAAAATTTTAAGCGCAAAGTCGATGCTGGCGCAAATGCGGTAATTACTCAGTATTTTTATAATGCTGATGCTTATTTTTATTTCGTAGATACCTGTGAAAAAAATGGTATAACAATCCCTATCGTGCCGGGTATTATGCCTGTTACGCAATATGCACAATTGTTCCGGTTTTCGGAAATGTGTGGTGCCGATATACCCCGGTGGATGAGAAAGCGACTCGAGGGTTTTGGAGATGACAGGGAGGCAGTAAAAGACTTTGGTTTGGAATTGGTGACCAATCTTTGTCAACGGTTACTTGATAATGGCGCTCCGGGTCTTCATTTCTATACCATGAATCAAGCCGCACCAACCTTGGCAATACTGGAACAATTGCAAATCAATACATAATGTATTGATAATTTATTGTCCAATCGGTATTTTTTACATTTAGGTGTCTTAACTTATTAAGTCACATTAATATCATGACTAATCAGTCCTTTTCAAATCGTGATTTATCGGTTTTGTGGCATCCATGTACACAAATGAAAGATCATGAAAATTCCCCCATTATTCCGATAAAAAAAGGCCAAGGTGTTTGGCTCGAAGATTTTGATGGAAATCTCTATTTGGATGCAATAAGTTCATGGTGGGTTAATCTGTTTGGCCACGCTAATCCGGACATAAATAGCGCCTTAAAAGATCAACTTGATACACTTGAACATGTTATTTTTGCAGGGTTTACTCATGAGTCCGGGATTAAACTAGCCGAAAAACTGGTTGCACTAACTCCCGCCGGTCTTGATCGGTGTTTTTTTGCTGACAATGGATCTGCTGCAGTTGAAATCGCACTTAAGATGAGTTTTCATTATTGGCGAAACTTAGGTCAAACTCGGAAAGTAAAATTCATTACGCTTGAGAACAGTTATCATGGTGAAACATTAGGTGCTTTAGCTGTTGGAAATGTGCAGCTCTATAAAGAAACTTATGCCCCGTTATTGATGGATGTAATCACTGTCCCAAGTCCTGACTGTTATCATCGCGAAAGTGGGGAATCATGGGCAGATTTTTCCACACGTCGCTTTACGTTGATGGAGCAGGCATTAGAAAAACATGCAGATACCGTTAGCGCTGTCATTATTGAACCTTTAGTTCAATGTGCCGGTAATATGCGAATGTACGATCCGGTTTATCTAAAATTACTGCGAGCAGCTTGTGATAAATATCAAGTACATTTAATTGTCGATGAAGTAGCTGTAGGTTTTGGTCGCACGGGAACCTTATTCGCTTGTGAGCAAGCAAGTATAAGCCCAGATTTTATGTGTTTATCTAAAGGCTTAACTGGGGGCTATTTGCCATTGTCTGCAGTGTTAACCAGTCAGAAAACTTATAAGGCATTTTATGACGATTATCAAAAATTAACGGCTTTTTTACATTCTCATAGTTATACAGGTAATGCATTGGCCTGTAGAGCCGGACTTGCAACGCTGGATATTTTTGAACAACACAATATCATTGAAAATAATAAGCATTTAGCTACGATTATGAGCAAAATGGCTGAGCGGTTTAAGGGTCATGCTCATGTTGCCGAAGTCCGACAAACAGGCATGATACTGGCAATTGAGATGGTTAAGAATAAACACACTCGTGAACCTTATCCTTGGCAAGAACGGCGAGGTTATAAAGTCTATCAGTATGCACTAACTAAAGGTGTTATATTGCGGCCACTAGGAAACGTTATTTATTTTATGCCACCGTATATTATTACTGAAGAAGAATTATTACTAATCGCTCAGGTAGCTTGGGACGGATTGGAGCAAGCGGTTAGAGGTTAATATGCGAGTATCAAGATTATATGTGTCGGTTAATTTGTCTTTGGATAAGTATGTAGAATTAGATGAAGAAAATGGACATTACGTTAGAGCCGTACTGCGCCTGAAAAAGGATGCTGAGATCATTTTGTTTAATGGCCAGGGTGGCGAGTATTTATGTACAATTTTTGAAGTAAGCCGTAAGTTAGTAATGGTTTTGGTTAACAAGTGGTTGGATAGATGCGTTGAATCATTGTTGTCGGTAACCTTAGGACTTGGAATATCAAGAGGTGATCGAATGGATTTATCGGTGCAAAAAGCAGTGGAACTGGGTGTTAATGGTATTACACCACTATTGACTGAGCGATGTGTCGTGCAGTTTAAAGGTGAAAAAAAAACACAACGTTCAATACATTGGCAAAAAATTGTTCAGCATGCCGCAGAACAAAGTGGCAGAACAATGGTGCCAGTAGTAGCTGACATAGAGCAGCTGCAAGATTGGGTAGGGCGACAAAACGGCTTAAAAGTTTTTCTTGATCCTTATGCAGACTTAACCTTACTAGATATTGCTCCAATAGACATGAAGGTAACTTTGTTAACTGGCCCAGAAGGTGGTTTTTCTGAACAAGAACGCAATATTGCTAAAGCGGCAGGATTTATTCCGGTCCGTTTGGGTAGTCGTATATTACGGACTGAAACGGCTTCAATCGCAGCACTTGCAGCAGTTCAGATGTTATGGGGTGACTTTGGAAAGCAGGCTGTATTAATTTAAATTCTTCGATGGAGAACTAGTGTTGCGTTATTTTATTTATGCCATTACGCCGTTATTGGTTTTATTGACTGCTTTGATATTATCTTGCACTTTAGGATATTTTATTGTACTTGGCATAGGAGACGCTATACCTTTCAGGCAAATATTAACTAGGTCTACACAGTTGTTTCTTGTGCTGAGTATTTTCCCAATTATGGCCTATTTGAAAGTCAACAAAGAAGAGCTGGGATTCGCACCAATAGGGGTGCTTTCAAAGCAGTTGTTACAAGGTTTCGGGCTTGGGTTTATTGTCTTGATACCAGTGCTTGTTGTCTTGTATGTTCTTAAGATTACCGTATATAAAGGTCAATTCTGGACAGTCGGTTTAATGATTAATGCTATGACAATGAATTTATTGGTAGCCTTGTTAATTTCAGTTATCGAAGAAACCTTGTTTCGTGGGATTGTCTTAGTCGGTTTAAAAAGAAAGTTGCCTGTTATTGCCGCTATCATTCTTACTTCAACGTATTATGCAGGATTACACTTTTTAAGTATAAAAACTAATTTGGCTGTTCAGGATATTACTATCACAAGTGGTTTTTTAATGTTGGGCGAAGCCGTGGGAAACTTATTTCGTCTTGCTAGTGTGCCGGCATTTTTTGCCTTGTTAATGGTAGGTATTTTTTTAGGGGTTTTAAGAACACAGAAAAAGATAAGTTTGGGTCTATGTATCGGATGTCATACGAGTTGGGTGTGGCTAATCAAAATGAATAAAAAACTATTTAATACAGACTTTAGCGCCCAATATCATTATCTCGTTAGTAGTTATGATGGCATTATAGGACCATTAGTGGGGGGCTGGATAATGATAGTCATTGTAGCTTACTTTGCGTATCAACATATTAATCGATCAAAAATTGGTTTGGTTTAATTAATCCCTAAAATTATCAAATTGCAAAGGTATCTCTAGTTTTTCGTCTCTTAGCATTTGAATAACTTCCTGTAAGTCGTCGCGTTTTTTTCCAGTTACTCTAACTTTATCGCCTTGAATAGCGGCTTGTACTTTTAGTTTTTTGTCTTTAATTAATTTAACGATCTTTTTAGCCACCGTTGAATCCAAGCCTTGTTTTAGGATAATTTCTTGGCGCATCATTTTTCCACTACCTTTGGCATCGCCAACATCCATGCAGGCAACATCTATACCGCGCCGACTTAGCTTAGTACAGACGACACTAAACATTTGTTGTAGCTGAAAAGTAGATTCAGAAATCATAACCAGTTTGTCGTCAGTTAGTTCAAAGCTAGAGTTAGATCCTTTAAAGTCAAAACGAGTAGTTACCTCTTTATTTGCTTGATCAATGGCATTTTTAACTTCGTGATTATCAAATTCAGAAATAATGTCAAATGTTGGCATAGGCTTAAATTAAAAATTGATTTAGAGTGTTGAGTATTTTACAACTGTTTATAGTTATTGATAGCTTCAGTGACTGATTTAATACGTAAGTTATGAATGGCTTTTCCTATTTTATCGCCTTGTAGGCCACTATTTAAAATACTGTCAGTTTTAATCGAACTAGCCACTTGATTAGCCAGTTTTAGTATGTCTGCTTGAGGATAAGGTTTCTGTTCAAGCCCAGTTCTGCCTTTGGCATCGGCTTCACAAGCTAATAAAAAATCAAAAAGACGAGTATTATCCTTAAACGCACCTAAAATATTTAAGAGATCTGTGATTGTTGAGGCTTTTAATTCAAATGCTTTATGACAATGAGTATGATATTGCATGACATGTGTAGCGAGTGCCTTATAAGTATTAGGGATGCGCAAGCGATCACATAATTTATTCAGGATAGGTAAGCCAATTGTTTCATGTCCATGATGGTGAGGCCAGTTGCTTTTGGGCGTTGCAGCTTTACCAAGATCATGAACAAGTGCCGAAAATCTTACTTCGGGTTTGCTAGACAAACAAGTGGCTTGTTCTAAGCAAAGCATGCTGTGCAAACCGGTATCAATTTCTGGGTGATGTTTTTCTGGTTGCGGCACGCCAAATAAAGCGTTAATTTCAGGGAATATTTTAGCCAGAGCATCACAGTCTTTTAAAGTATAGAAAAAAGCTGTAGGCGTCTTTTCTTTAAGTGCTTTAAGTAATTCAGCCCACACCCGTTCAGGAACAAGGTGGTCGACTTCACCGCTTGCAACCATCAATATCATCAACTCTTTGGTTTCTTCTGCTAGCTTAAAGCCAAGATGGGCATAGCGGGCTGCGAAACGTGCTACACGTAAAATACGTACGGGATCTTCTGCAAAAGCAGGAGAAATATGTCGGAATATTTTATTTTTTAGATCATATTGTCCACCAAAAGGATCAATAAGTTGTCCTTCTGCTGACATGGCTATCGCATTGATGGTCAAGTCACGACGAATTAAATCTTGCTCCAGAGTAACTTCAGGGGACGCGTGAACCATAAATCCTTTATAACCAGGCGCAGTTTTTCTTTCAGTTCTGGCAAGGGCATACTCCTCATGACTTTTAGGATGAAGAAATACAGGAAAATCCTTTCCTACACGGCGAAACCCCTGTTTTATCATTGATTCAGGTGTTTCACCAATGACAACCCAATCTTTTTCTGAAATAGGATAATTAAGTAATGTATCCCGAACAGCACCGCCAACAAGATATATTTCCATTAATGTAAGTTAATATTCAGTTTCATACGCTTAGAATAGCACAAGCTTAAAATCAAAAAAACTGTAATAAACAGGGTCAAATGGAAGGCTTTATTGTTTTTTTTAAGGCAGTAAAGTTAATCTGGTATCAATTATTTTATTTACCGTAATTTTTTACCAAATAATCAATAATGATTTTTTTATCGCAATCATTGATAGGAGCACCCATGACATTAATCATTTTACCGACCGTTTTTTCCCAACCAGATCGATCCAGAATTTTCGCATGCATGGTTATATAGTCAGCACTATGGCATATTGAACATTGGCTAATTATATTTTCTTTGCCTAGATCTTCTTTTAAATGTATCTGACTTTCTTCTGATAGTGCAGCGTTAGTGAAAAGAGTTATTAACAAAAAAAATATTGGCATTTTGTCTCCTTCAAATTAACTGAATGCTAATGGTTTGCAGTGCATTGTGATGATAACCCGATGGGTTGGCGACAGGTTCCAAAGGCTGGGTAATACCGGAGATGCTAGTTGCTCGAGCCATGATTCGATATTCACCAGTATGTGTTGGTTTTAGATTATAGCGCCATTGTCGCCAAGAAAAGCGGCCATAGTTTTTTTGAAGTGTGGTTAGTTCCCATGTTTTTCCGCCATCGATAGAGATTTCGACGCGTTGAATACCGTCACCTTTATCCCAAGCCACCCCATTAATTTCTATTGCTTTATTTGAAGAGAATGTTTGACCATCGACCAGATTAGTGATTAATGAATTTACAACCAATTCTGTAATAGGCATATTCAATTGGGTTTCTTGTGAAATAAACTGTCCAGATTTAAAACCTTCTTTGGGTATGCGATAAGCAGTTTTCATCCAGAAATTGTCAGCAGGGTGCGATTGTATATTGATTTCAGTCAGATGCTTAATCCAATAGGTAGCCGTCCAGCCAGGGACAATCAGGCGAGCAGGGAAGCCATTCCAATGAGGTAAGGGTTCGCCATTCATTTCAAAAGCAATCAAGGTGTTTTCATCCAATACTTTTTCAAGTGGTAGACTTTTCATAAAGTCAGGTGTTGTTCTGAGCATACCGGAATCAGCACCATTAAAACTGACTTCCAAGGCGGATTGCTTAATACCCGTTGCTGCTAACACATCTTTTAAACGAACGCCCCGCCATAGCGCATTACCCATAGCACCTGACCCCCATTGTACGCCAGACACAGGCGGGTTAAATAAACTCCGACGATTTCCAGAACAAAGACAAAGTGCTGCAATTTCGACTGATTTGAAATCAGTTTGTAATTGTTTTAGAGTGAGACTTAAGGGCTTGTTTATAGCATCACCACCGATAGATAACTGCCAGTTATCTGAATTAATTTCAGGAATGATGGCATGGTGGTAACGGACAAAAAAATGTTTATTGGGAGTAAAAGTCGTATTGAAATAGCTTATCGGTGTTTCAAAATTGGGCGGGCGGTAGGTTTTTTTAATTAACCCGTCTTTGCTTTTTAGGGGTTCTAAAATTAAGGCTTCTTCTATAGCGTTAGTGGTTGCTAAAGATGGCTTTTGCCATAGCGAGAGTCCTGCTAGAGTTCCTGCGGACTTTAATATGAAGTTTCTTCTGTTGATCATAAAATATGCCTTAGTTAAGGATGTATATTCATATGGTTGATTACTTTTACGCTGTTCAGGTTTTTTTGTCAAAAACAGCGAAGATTAGTTTTAATAAAATTTAGCTGATTGTCGTTGAGTCTTTTGCAGATTGAGTCATTAATGTACTTTGCGCTATAAGTTAATATTGCAATGCCGTGCTTGATTGCCTTGTTACTTTATGATGTATTTTAATTTGTAAGTGACTCGTTTTTTTTATTATTAGCAATTTAGATAGGGCATCGTTTTATAATAAAAACCATTTTCCCCTGTCGGAAACTGTAAAAATGGTATTTTCTGGAATTTTATATGACTCATATTAATTTAAACGTAGCCCCCGTTGCTGATCCTCGCCCTCATCTTAATCATAAGGCAGGGCTGATTGAGCGTATTATTTTTATTAGCTTGATCGTGGCAGGACTCTTATTTGCAGGTTTTAATCTCGTAAATGATATTATTGATTCAGGTGACATAACAATTGCCTGGTTGCCCTATATTTTACTGGGCATAGCTTTATTAATTGCGCTTGGCTTTGAATTTGTTAACGGATTTCATGACACAGCAAATGCAGTAGCAACGGTCATCTATACGCATTCACTTCCCGCTAACATCGCAGTGTTGTGGTCCGGATTTTTTAATTTCTTGGGTGTTTTGTTTTCAAGTGGAACGGTTGCATTCGGTATTATATCTTTACTTCCGGCAGAGTTGGTTTTACAAGTAGGCTCCAATGCCGGTTTTGCAATGGTATTTGCTCTACTTATAGCAGCTATTCTTTGGAATTTGGGTACTTGGCTATTAGGCTTGCCAGCATCATCCTCGCATACTTTAATTGGATCCATTATTGGCGTCGGTGTCGCTAATGCTCTGATGCATGGACGAGATGGTCTCAGTGGGATTGATTGGGCTCAGGCGACTAAAATTGGCTATTCATTATTATTCTCACCAATAATTGGATTCAGTTGTGCAGCATTTTTATTGCTGGCCTTGCGGGTTTTTGTCAAAACGCCTGATTTATATCAGGAACCTAAAGGAAATAAACCACCATCTTTTTGGATAAGAGCTTTATTAATTTTGACATGTACAGGGGTTTCTTTTGCTCATGGATCAAATGATGGTCAAAAAGGTATGGGTCTCATCATGT
The DNA here is from genome assembly GCA_903908165.1 of uncultured Methylococcaceae bacterium. Classification (GTDB taxonomy): domain Bacteria; phylum Pseudomonadota; class Gammaproteobacteria; order Methylococcales; family Methylomonadaceae; genus Methylobacter_C. Next base: position 59,556 of record CAIVQX010000009.1, read on the forward strand.
TAATATTGGTGGGCACTGTGCCAACAGCCTATGCCTTAAATCGAACGATGTCGGTTGATCGAATCACGCAGTTTATTGCAATCTCCCATGTGACTGAAGAATCTTTGGCTAAAAAGATCACAATAAATACGTCGGTTAACCCCTCAGTGATTCTTACTGACTATTTACGTACAAAAGATTTTCAACCTGAAGTCCTATCCAGTCTGGCCGATATGGTTGGCGATATTGACAAGCAAGTTAAACAATACGGGAGTTTTGCTAACGTGCCAGCGGCTGCGGTAGCTAATGTACGTAATGACATGTATTTAACCTCTGAAGCCATTGGGCTTTTGGAAAAAAACAAGACCATCAATCTTGATATTGAGACCCATGCTAATCTTAAGGTCTTTAAAAAAGATATTGATGACGCTACCAAGTTTATTCCACTGTGGGTGAAAGTTATTGTCGCAATCGCCTTGGGTTTAGGGACTATGGTTGGTTGGAAGCGTATTGTTGTGACGGTCGGTGAAAAAATTGGTAAAGCCCATTTGACTTATGCACAAGGGGCATCTGCAGAATTAGTGGCAATGGTTACTATCGGTGCTGCTGATATTTTTGGGCTTCCTGTATCGACTACCCATGTCCTGTCATCAGGTGTGGCAGGAACCATGATAGCTAACAAGTCAGGATTGCACTGGAAAACTATTCGTGGATTGGGTATGGCTTGGATATTAACACTGCCGGTCGCAATGTTGCTTTCAGGTTCTTTATATTGGATTTTTGCGAACGTTTTTTGAGTTTGAGAATACAAGATTAAGGCTTAAAAAGTGTTAAGGGTTATTGAATATTTTAATTTTAGAGTTTTCTTTTTTAGGTATTCAATAGCAATTTTACAATCATGGGCACTTATAGGCTTTTGCAGTAGCCATGCCGGTAAAACTACTAGGAGTAAAAAAATGCTCCCAAACAATGTGCGTTGCACCTATTTTTTCAGCGCGGGCAAGGGTATTAATTTTAGCTTTTAATTTCCAATTTAAATAATGACCATAACCTGATGATACATCGATTCTTGTTAAGAAAGAACATGCTTGCATGGCATTTGCTTGAGCCTCTTGAGGTTGGGCTAAAGCCATTAAAGGTGAACTTAATAAAAATAAAGAAATGATGACACTATTAGTTTTGAACACTTAATTGCTTTACCAGGAGTCTGTGTATTTATAGGTACATATAAAATGATTTCAATTTAAAGTAATAAATACACAGTAATGAGTTGTATAAATTTGTTGTGAATTATATGGTGCCCATTATTGGAATAAAGATATTAATCACGGTATAAGCAATTACGATAATAAAAAAAGATATATGATCTAATGATCGCGATAAGGCGACGTTATGTCGGATATCAAAAAAATAGAGTGAAACAGCTGACTCTACCAATGTTAAAAAAATTGTGATCATGGCAATATTATTGACTATATCAAGTAACGATAAATTGCCGTTATCAGCAACAAATGAAATAGATAATAGTGAATTAGCAATGGCTCCAAAAAAACCACCTACGCCTAGCCCAAATCGAGGGTCTACATCGGTTGGTTTAATAAAGAAAGCTAATAGTGAGATTGAAACCGCTGCAAATAAGCCAAGAAAAATTTTGAAATAAATACCAAGACCATCACGAGAAATAGTTGCGCCATAAAGATGTTGCGAAAAGGTTGCGTGATTAGTGCTACTTAGGCGCGGATCGCCAAAGTTTGTTTTATAGGTATGTGGCTTCATTATCAAGCTGTGTTTAGTCACAACATAGCCTGGTAATTTGACGCGTGAACTGATACTAGAATGTTCAGCATCAGAAACATATTCCAAGTCTTTCCAAGGTAATTTACCATCTTCAATGACTATGGATAAAATATGATCATCTACTGGGAAACGCAAGGAGTCGAAATATTTCGTTATCTGTGCTTTTACTAAATATTTCGCATAGTGTTCACCGTGTTTGTGATATTCACTTAGTTTTTGTTTTGATATAACTTCACCTTCGATAATGTCGAAGGTTTCACCCGGATCAAGATTGTCGTTATCCCATTTAAACCATAAGTAAAATTCTGGGCTCCAAGTATTATCTGCAATGGAGATTGAGGCAATATGATCTAAATAGATGCCAACTTTAACTTTACTAGGATTGCTGCCAGCAGGAAGAAATAATTCGGGTGCTGTGCGACCTACTTCAATCGCTGTAGGATTCATTCGAGCGGCATGTCTGGCTGCACTAGCTGTTTTTAACTGGTCAATTTTAGTTAGGCTGAATGCGCCTATCACAACAAAAAAAAGGGTAAGTAGAATAGCCCAAATAATAAGAAACTTTCGTCCAGATGGAGATATATTGGGGTTGATTAACTGCATAATTGCGGGCTATTTAGTATGTTTGATTAGAAAATTATAAAAATGTAGTAACGATTTTTTATTTTCAATGGGCTTAGTTGTTCTAGAATCGAAAACGCCAACTTTGCATTGTTTCGTTTAAAGTTCAAGTTTATACTCAATTTTATAGAATTATTTTTTAGGTTTCATTATAAATCATACAGCTTAAAAGTTCGAAACAGAAATGCGTAAAATAGAATGAAGGAGTATCAAAAAATACTTGGAGCTTGTGAACTAGAGGATTTGGCTTATCAGCGAATCTTGAACTGGCTTTATGATCAATATGGCATGAGTTACCCAGAAAATAAAAAAAACTTGTTGATTCAACATATAAGTAGAGTTTGTAAGTTTTTTGATATGCCATCACTGGCAGCCATAGCAGATAGGTTAGAGTTGAATGGTTATAAAGACCTGCAGGATGCAATTGTGCATGCAGCCACGACAAATCATACTTATTTTTTTCGTGAACCTTTAATACTTAATTATTTTAAAGAAATTATCTTACCAATGCTTCCAAAAGAGGGCGTGCGAATATGGAGTGCAGCAACTTCATTTGGGGATGAAGCATTTACCTTGGCTATTATAGCTGCAGAAGCAAGAGGATTTATTTGGGCCAAACAAAATCTTGAGATATTAGGTACTGATGTCAGTCGAGTTGTCATTGCTTCTGCAGCAACAGGTATTTACTCTGAGACGCACGTTGATAAAATGCCAATAGAATTATTGGAGCGATATTTTGTGTATCTTGGCAATGGCCAGTTTCGCGTACAAGATGACTTAAGACATATTTGTAAATTTCATTCTTTCAATTTAAAGTCTGAAAACTATTTGTTCCCCAAAGCATTTCATGTCGTATTTTGTCGGAATGTGCTTTATTATTTTGATCGAGCTCATCAGCGTCATGTCGTTGATGCTATATACAAAGTTACTGAACCAGGCGGTTATTTGGTGACGTGTGTTGCTATGTCAGTACGCGATTTAGATTCACGATGGATCTACATTGAGAATGGCATTTATCAGAAGGCTTATTAGTGGGCTTTTTTAAAAAACCTATTCGTATTGTCATTATCGATAGTTCAGAAGAGGGTAGGCGTTTATTAAATGAATTTCTTCAGAGTGATCCACACATTCAAGTCGTAGGTATGGCGGCTAATTTCTATAATGCACGTGATTTAATTGATGAATTACAGCCGGATGTTATTACTTTAGACGTCGACATACCTCGTATGAATCGTATTACTTTTCTTAAACGGTTCCTGCCGATTCCTAAAGTGATAATTAATTCAATTAGTCTGCAAGGATCAGCAGAAATGGATAGAGAAATATTCAAACGAATTAAATTAGCAGCTAATCAACATACTAATAAACAGGGTATTAGTGAATCATTTGAAGTTAAACACATTTCTGTACCTGATAAAATCAGCGATAAATTAATTGCGATAGGGGCTTCTACGGGTGGGGTAGATGCTTTATGTAAAATATTACCCGCATTTCCCGTTCATTGTCCGGGTATTGTTATTGTCCAGCATATGCCGATTGGTTTTACCAGCGCATTAGCCGAACGCTTAAACGAGCTAAGTAAAATAGCTGTTAAGGAGGCTGAAGACGGCGATATTATTATGCCAGGGAGGGTTTATTTGGCTCCGGGCGGTCTTAGTCATATGAAAGTTGCGCGTTTTGGTAATCAATATAAGATTAAATTAATTAGAGGCAGTCCTGTTAATCATAGCTGTCCTTCCATAGATGTATTATTTTCATCCGTAGCGTTACATGTTGGTAGTCATGCATCAGCTGCTATTTTGACAGGTATGGGGAGCGACGGAGCCAAGGGGTTATTGGAGATTCGAAGAGCGGGTGGATTCACGGTTGCTCAGGATGAAACGACCTCGGTAGTTTTTGGTATGCCGCATATGGCTAATAAATTGGGTGGAGCGAAGTGTGTTGCCGCACTAAATACTATTCCATCGTTACTTTTTCGTGGTCATATTGGCTCCTTAGTAGATTGAAATTGATTCACCCAAGTGTGTTTTTGTTACAGGCTTATACTTGCATAATTAAAAGCTAAGATTATTGTTGATTTCATAGTGGTAAATCTTGAAGTAAATAGTTCAATACAAAAATTAAAACATGTTACTATCAGGCAATTTTTAAATGCAGATTTAGTCGTTCGATGTGACTATTGACGGGGAGAATATGCTTTCAATTAAAGTTGGTTCTGTCTTTTGCTCTCTACCCAGCGATGCTATTCAGATTATTGATTATGTGGCATCGATTACAGCACTTCCATTTGTCGGTTCTCCCGTTGAAGGATTGACTAATTTTAACGGTCAACCTGTTATTCAAATTGATGTTGCTAGCGCCTTAGGGATTGAAAGACAAGAACAAGTTGGTCAGAAAAGACTTATTGTTAATTATGCGAAAACTAATTATTCATTGCGAGTAGATGAAGTTGTAAATTTAACTAAAACTGAAGCATCTTCGAATCAGTATCCAGTCCGTTCTTTATCACTAAAAGAACTGATTACATGTATTAAAAGAAATAAAAAACGTATTCTAAGTCCTCAAAAAGCTGACACAATCAATAGTAGTACTTCAGTACAAACCGCTATTCCTGTTTTATTAGTGGTTTCAGGTGAGAGGACAATTGCATTTCTCACCCACACCATCGATCATCTTCAAAAGATAGAGTCCCTAGAAACACTCAGTACGCAAAGTTCAGAGGGTGATTTTCTTATTAAAGTAAAAGATCATTTATTACCCACGTACTTTTTAGGGCAGTTATTAGGGCAGGAAGATCTAGAAAATGAGTCTGTCGCCATCATTTTCAAAGGCGAGCAATCTTTATGGGCTTTGTGTGTACAGAAAGTACTTAAAATGGATTACGTTCATAAGGTTTATTCTTCAGGGACAGATGCACGAGGTTTATGGTATGTGACGCAAACAGGTGAAATTCGTGAGTTGATGGATGCGAATAATTTACCGGGTATCCATAGAGCCAATTGTTCCCCACGGTTATGGTACGTAACATCAAATGGGCAAATTCAAGAGCTGATTGAGGCCAACCAACTCTTAGGGAGTACGAATGACTTTCTGGATATTACTATTACGACGCCTCAAGAAATAGCATTTACCTTGCAAGAAACAGATCAGTTAACTGTCGACGGTTTGCGCATTTATTGTGGTATGAGTAGTTTTTTATTACCTTTGACGATGGCTACACGTGCTGACAAAGACTGGGATAGGGGGGCAATGACAACGACTCGTTTTGTTGATAGAGATAGGTCAGCACAAAATAATCGAATCCCTTGTCTTGATGGAAATGCACTATTTTTTGGTAAGGCGGGACAATCGATTGAGCGTATAGTGAAAGTAACTTTAGCCTCTGGGTATGAGGTATTGTTGGTTATTGATAGGGCTGTATTATCGCAATCGGTATCTTCAGCAGCTAATTGGATTGCAGTTGATTTGCCTTATCCTGCGACATTATTTTTTGATGCGGCCAGTTATGATCATGAAACAGGTCAATGGATACTTAGGGTTATGGATGCGATTAAATTTTCTGATTTACCGTGGATTACTAAAAAATCGGTGGTTAAGGCCATTATTGGCTGGTGTGAGCGAGATTAATTGTTTTTTAAAAATTTATTATGATGTGGAGCGTTAAGTGAGAAATCTATATGCGTGTTAATGCCAAGTCCAAGATTAATTTGGCTTTCGGGGCTATTGGTGTTCTTTTTATGCTTTTTGCATTTGTATTACTGAATCAAGCTACAAGAATAAAATGGCATAGCAATGAAATTGAAACCAATTGGTTGCCTGGTATAGTCTCTATTAACACGATTGATTCTGCTATGGGGGAATATCGAGCTGCTGAAATAGGACATTCCCTCGCTAAAGAAGATATTTCAAAAGTAGAATTTAATCAAAAAATGGTGCTTTTAAAAGAAAAAGTACAGGCAATGAAGGATAAATACGAGCCTACAATAAGACCTACATCGGAAATAGAGAGAGCGCTTTATCAGCATTTTATCAAATTATACGATCAGTATATGGTTGCTAGTGAGCAGGTTATTACTCTTTCAAAAAATTATGAGCAAGAAAAAGCTATAAAACAAATTACCGATAATAATGGCATTTATAATGATTTACTTGGGTATTTGCAGGAATTGGTTGAATTGAATGCAAGAGGAGGAGAGACTGAAGGACAAAATGGTAAAAACGTTTTTGAATTTGCCAAAGTACAAATCATTGTTGGCGTTTCAATTATTTCTCTGGCCTTAATTATTGGCTTTACTTTAAGTAGTGGGTTACATAAGCATCAAGATAGTGAAGCAAGCTCTCGTATAAAAAGAAATACGTTTCTTGCTATTTTATTCTTAATTTTATTATGTGCCGTTTATTCAGGTCTTATATATCAGCAACTGGTTAAAGTTGATAAGCAGACTCAAGAGCTTAGTAATAAATGGTTACCAAGTCTTGTTGTCATTAGTGATATTCGTAATAAAGCCATTAACTATAGAGTGACAGAGTTTTTAACAATTCTGGCGCTCAGTCCAGATGAAAAAACTCAATTAAAGAGCACCCGTAAGGTGCTTTTTGAAGAGATAAGCAATTCATTGAAAAAGTATTCTCCAATAATTTCGTCCGATTATGAGCGAAATATTTTTGAGCAATTTTCCCAGAGCTATGATGAATACACCCTTATCTCAAAGAAAATAGCTGGTTTTGCCGATACAAATGAAACTGATAAAGCACTTAGTGAATCCAATCAGAGTGTTATTTTGTATGACGATTTTATTAATCTATTAGGTGATTTGCTTCGCTTTAATGAGCGTGGTGGTGTTACTACTAGTTTTAGGAATAATGCAGTCTTGGATTCAATCAAGGTTATTAGCTTAGGCGGCGTTGCCTTTATTCTTTTATCGCTCATTATTCTCGCTAAATTAACGCAGTCTTGGATTTTGGATGCGAGACAAGATAGGACATTTGAAAGTGATGCAGGGGCTACTCTAACTATAAAATTAAAATTACGCTTAGTATTTTTCGGCATGCTATTAGCTTTTATTTTATTCAGTATGATGATTAATGGATTAATGCAAGTTTTAAACAATAATAGTCATGAAATTGAAGATAACTGGTTGCCTAGTATTATAAAAGTTAATGAAATCAATAAAATGGTAAGCGATTATCGTGTTGCCGTCACTCGGCATATTTTTGCTACAAATGCAGAAGAAAAATCAGTGTGGGATAAAACCCGTATGCGTTTGAGTAATAAAATTGCTTTCGCTAAGATTAATTTCGAAAAATCAATTACAAGCGATTATGAAAATAATCTTTATCAAGATTTTTCTCATTACTACACTGAATACTTAAAGAAAAGTGAAGTGTTATTGGCTTTGTCAACTAGAAATGAGACGGCAGCAGCCCTAAATGCAATGCAAGCCAATCGCATTAATTTTGATTCCATGACCATTAATTTAAATAATTTAGTACGTTTAAATGCTGAAGGTGGAGAGAATGCAGCCCAAATAAATAATCAAGTGTTTGATGTAACCGAACAAATTATTTATGCCATTGTGTTGACCATTTTGTTGATTACTATTTTGTTTATGATCATTTTTGACAAAAATATCTCACTCGCTTTAGAGCGACTGACGATTACGGTCAGAAGTTTAGCCGCTGGTGTTTTAGTCAGCGCTAATGACGATCTTAAAAATCGTCAGGATGAAATTGGGCAAATGGCTAATGCAGTGGATATGGTAAACAAAACACTGGAAGCATTGAAATCAGATGCCAATGAATTGATTCATGCTGCAGAAGCAGGAATGTTGTCAGTGAGAGTTGATGATGACCGACATCCTGGTGAGTTTAAAACAATTGTTGCAGGCATGAATACCCTCATTGATGTATTAAGTAAGCCTTTAGGTGATATTGCGGAAATTATGCAAAATTTAGCTTTAGGTGATTTATCTGGGCGTATGGAGGGTAATTATGAGGGTGAGCTCTATATTTTAAAAACTAACGTGAATCGCAGTTTAGAAGCTTTGGTTAGTTTATTAACAGAGTTAAGTCAGACTATGCAATATATGGCTAATAATGATTTATCTCATCAATTGACGGGTAACTATCAGGGCGAATTTTCATTGTTAAAAGCCAGTACTAATCAAACTATTGGTCATATGATTGAGATATTGCAAGAAATTACGATTAGTACTTCACAATCTGCTGTAGCTATAGCGCAAACATCTGAATCATCTAAGTACGTGGCGGACGAAGCATCGCAACAGATGTTTGCTATAGAAAACGTGTCTAAAACGATTGATGAAACAGCCGAGTCAGTCGGTGAAATTGCGCAAAAAGCACAAGAAGGCAGTCAATTGGCATTGAGTACTGCTAATTGTGCTAATGAAGGTCAAGCGCAACTCAATAAATTAAATGATCTCATACAATTAACTGATGATATTACCCGTATAGCCGATAAAACACATTTATTATCTCTAAATGCAGGCTTGGAGGCTATGCGAGCTGGGGAGTATGGGTTAGGGTTTGGTCTTGTTGCCCAACAAATCGGTACGTTAGCAGAAGAAGTGACTGCTTCAGCGCAAAAAATTCGTCTTGGTGTGCATACCCTACAAGATACGCAAGCAGCCATGAAACAAATTGCACAAGCTGCCCAAGTGAGCGAAGTCAATGTGCAGAGTATTTCAGTGGCAATAGTTCAACAATCTTCAGCCGTTAAGACAATCACTGAACGAGTCAATGAGCTTCGTATCAGTAGTGGAGCGACGGCATCAGCAGCTGAAGAAATTAGCTCAACTATGAATCATTTAGCGCAAACCGTTAAAGAAACGGCTGATAAGGTAAAGCGTTTTAAATTGACTGAAAGTTAAAATTAATTCACTTGTGTGCCTTTCTATACAAGTGGAACATTGTGTTTAGTTATTGTCTATAACAGTTAAAGCGAATAATAAGTGGGACATTCATATGAATATGGCTAGCAAAAAGAATATCTATCTAATTTTCGGGGCATTGATGGCCCTTTTGGTGTTATTTGCTTTTGTGTTAGTGAATCAAGCCGTAAGAATTAAATGGCATAGCACTGAAATTGAGACTAATTGGTTGCCTAGTATTGAGGCTATAAATGCTATGCAATCAGCGGTTGGTAATGTTCGATCTAATGTAGTTGGACATATCTTAGCTAATGATGAATCTTTAAAAGCTGAATATGCGCAAAAGATCACAGGTTTTGATAAAGGATTTATAGAAGGGAAAGCAAAGTACATACTTAGAGTTGATGCACTAAAGGAAAAAGCGCTCTGGAAGCAGTATATCGAGAATTATGATGATTATATGGCGGCCACTAAGCAGGTTATAGCCATGTCACAAAATAATGAAAAGGAAAAAGCGCTCAATCAAATTAAAATCAATCAAGATCTTTACGCTAGTGTAATTGAATATGCACAATTGTTAGTTGATTTAAATTATGGCGCAGCTTATGAGGAAGCTAAAACGGGTAATCAAGTCTATGAGAGCGCAAAAATAGAATTAATTGCGGGTCTTATTATTATTTTGAGCAGTTTTATAGTCATAGCGTTTTCATTGAGTAATGGGTCGATAGCACAGCAAGATAATCATGCAGTGTCGAAAATCAAAAAAAATATTTTGCTCACTTTTTTAATATTAAGTTTAGCAATCATTGTCTATGTTTTTATTAATTATCAACAACTTAATAGGGTTAATGAGCAAATTAATCAGCTCAAGAATAAATGGTTGCCGAGTATTGAGATGATTGATGGGATTAGTAATAAAACAATTTCTTATGAAATTTTTCAGAAGTTATCTCTTGTTACTACCAATTTAGATGAAAAATTACAGCTAGAAAACAGTCGTAAATTGATTGCTGAAGATGTTGATAAATTACGAAAGAAATTTTCAAATTTGATTTCAACAGATCTTGAGCGTGATCTGTATGACCAATTTTCCGTGAGTTTCGATGAGTATGCTCTACTGAGTCAGGAAATAGAGGAGTTAGCTCATCACAACGAAATCGATAAGGCTCTGATTGAAGAAAAACAGAGTGTTATTTTGAAGAATGATTTTTCTGAGAAATTAGCCGAGTTATTTCGTTTGAATGAACGTGGCAGTATTGCCACCAGTTCCAAAAACGATGCAACTTTAGAATCATTAAAAACTTTCAACTTGGGTGGAGTAACTCTTCTGGTTTTAATGCTGACTATAGCGGCCCAACTATTACAGTTTTGGTTGCTAGATGAGGGTCATGAAGACAAGTTTGAAGGAAAAACGGGTTTTACATTAACTATAAAGCTCAAGTTGCGTCTGGTATTTTTTGGAATATTATCCGCTTTTATTTTATTTAGTCTATTAATCAATGGCTTAATGCAAGAGTTGAATGACGGTACAAACAAAATTGAAAAAAATTGGTTGCCTAATATCATTAAAGTTAATGAAATCAATAAAATGGTGAGCGATTATCGTGTTGCCATTATTCGGTATGTTTTTGCTACAGAAGCTGAAGAAAAACTCTATTGGGATAAAACCCGTAAGAATCTGATTAAAAAAATTACTTATTCAAAAGCCAATTATGAAGCCTCTATTACCAGTGATCTAGAGAATAATATCTATCAAGATTTTGCTCATAATTACGCAGACTATGTCAAGAAAAGTGAAGTAATGTTGGCTCTATCAAGTAGAAATGAGACGGCAACTGCTCTTAAAGTATTACGAGCTAACAGTCTTAACTTTAATGATATGACAGGTCATCTAGAGAAATTAGTGCGGTTGAATTCTGAAGGTGGCGTGGATGCTGCTCAGCTTAACAATCAGTTATTTAAATTATCACAACAAATCATTTATGTGGTTGTGTTGATTATTTTGATGATCACCATTTTGTTTATGATCATTTTTGATAAAAACATATCCTTAGCAATTCAGCGATTGACTAGTTCTGTAAGAAGTTTAGCGGCTGGTGTGCTAGTGAGTGGTAATACGGATCTTAAAGAACGTCAAGATGAAATTGGTCAAATGGCGAATGCAGTAGATATGGTAAAAGAAACCATACAAGCACTAACGATAGATGCGACTGAATTAATTCACACAGCAGAAGACAGTTTAGACTCAAGCCTTTCAGGTATGTCAGCCGCAAGAATTGATAATGATCGACATCCGGGAGAGTTTAAAAAAATAGTTTTAGGGATGAATAACTTAATTGATTTAATGAGTAAACCACTGAGTGGTATTGCTGAAATCATGCAAAATTTGGCTTTAGGTGATTTATCAGGGCGTATGCAAGGGGATTATGCTGGTGAGTTACATACATTAAAAGCTAATGTTAATCGTAGCTTAGATGGGCTGGTTGGTTTATTAACAGAGTTAAGTCAAACCCTGCAGTATATGGCTAATAATGATCTAACTCATCAATTGACAGGTAATTATCAGGGTGAGTTTTCATTATTAAAAGCCAGTACCAATCAAGCCATTGGACATATGGTTGAGATATTACAAGAAATTACCATTAGTACTTCGCAATCTGCAGTGGCCATAGCTCAAACATCTGAATCATCTAAGTACGTAGCAGATGAAGCATCACAACAGATGTTAGCTATAGAAAATGTGTCTAAAACGATTGATGATACAGCTGATTCAGTTGGTGAAATTGCACGAAAAGCTCAGGAAGGTAGTCAGTTAGCTTGTAGCACTGCTAATTTTGCTAATGATGGGCAAATACAGCTGAACAAGCTAATTGAATTAATTCAACATATAGATGCTGAATATGTCAGGATTGAAAAAATAACTGATGAAATAACCCGTATAGCTGATAAAACACATTTATTATCTTTAAATGCCGGTCTAGAAGCGATGCGTGCCGGTGATTATGGTCTTGGTTTTGGATTTGTTGCTCAGCAAATTGGCGCCTTAGCAGAAGAAGTGACTTCTTCTGCTAATAGTATTGGTACTGTGATTAATAGTTCTGGGCAAAAAATTCGTCTTGGCGTACATGCAATGCAAGAAACTCAAGCAGTAATGGCGAAAATTGCCCAAGCAGCTGAGGCTAGTGAAATTAATGTTCAAAGTATTTCAGTTGCAATAGTTCAACAATCGTCAGCCGTTAAAACAATCACTGAACGAGTCAATGAACTTCGTGTGAGCAGTGGAGCGACAGCCTCAGCAGCTGAAGAAATTAGCTCAACTATGAATCATTTAGCGCAAACCGTTAAAGAAACGGCTGACAAGGTAAAACGTTTCAAGTTGAATGAAAATTAAGATGAGTGCAGAAAATAATCAATCAGTATCTTTATTTAGAAAACTTGCAATACCCTTTTTATTAAGCGGGGTATTGGGCTTAGCTATTTTCTATAGTAGTGAAGCCAATAAAGTGATGGGCTTGGCGGCATTACAAGACGCCATTATTGTAGTTGGTTATGGGCTAAGTATCGCTGAAATTCTTGTTATTTCAGTATTGTTAAGGCGTATTATTCAGTATTTTATTCTTGATCGTTTAATTTCCCCAGCATTAGGTACACCGACACCTCGACTACTTTCGCAAATGGTTACGGTGGTCATCTATACCTTGGCTATTGCGGCGGTTGTCAGTATTGTTTTTAAAAAAGATCTCACTGTCTTTTTGGCTACCTTCGGTGGTGCAAGTATTGTCATCGGACTCGCCTTGCAAACGATGATTAAGGATTTATTTGCAGGTCTGACCATTAATTTGGATCGCTCTGTGAATATAGGCGATCATATCAAGCTTAATAGTAGAAGCAATAGTGGTAATCTTGAAATTATTGAAGGGGAGGTTTTAGAAATTCACTGGAGAGCACTTCAACTGATTGATTCCAAAGGTAATATAGTGCTTGTACCTAATAATAAGATTTATGATCAAATTATCACAAATTATTCTAAACCTCAGACGTTTTATCGAATCGATATACCTATTTTTTTAAATGTAGAGGTACCTATTGATCAAGCCTTGCGTATTCTAAAAACGGCGGCTCTTGAAGCCTCACCAAAGTTTTCACCAGAAAATGCGCCGGTGCCTTTTGTGAGAATAAATCAGATAACACTCCATGGGGTTGAATATTTTGTCCATGTATATCCCACTTTTGCATCACGTGACAATGCCAGAGATTTGGTTCAGCAAAATGTATTGCGTTATTTAAATTATGCCAAATTAGCGCCAGCCCTAGAAAAAGTAGAAGAGCATGCGCCCGCTACGGTTATTAATAAGATGCAGCACATAGCTAATTTATTGGGTGCTATAGATATATTTCAAGATTTATTTGTGCCTGACTTAGATTTATTAGCTAACTTAGCGCAATTGAAGTCTTTATCTGCAGGGATAGTGGTGGCACAAGGTGGTGAGATAGCAAATAGTTTATTTTTGGTTATTGAAGGATTATTAGAGCCTGAAGATTGGCGAAAAAAAGATACTAAGAACTCGGTTGCTAAATTTATAATAGGGCCTGGTACTTTAATCAATGCAACCACCTTAATTGCTGGCGGTGTTTGTGAGTCAACTATTCGAACGAAGAGTTCAGTGCTTCTTTATGAAATTAGTTACTCAGCTATTGAGCAATTATTTTTACAAAATCCTCAAAGTGCCAGTTATTTGAGTCTTCGTGTAGCCGAACGATTAAGGAGTAATTTTGCTGATAATAATGCGGGTTATAAGCAACTCGGTATTGAAAGTAATGTTGATGAATTATATGAAAAAGTTTTTAAAAATTTACGTCGATTATATGCACATTTAAGATTGGTTGATATTACTAGCGACGCCGGTTAGCTTTTATAATGACCTAAATACAGACTTTTGATGGGTGTGAATGGGTGCTTTGAAATCTAGACTAGAGAGTGATGAATGGAAAGTATTACTCTTGCATGCCCTCATAAAGGAGTCTTGCTAATAAGCGAGCACCGTCATCTTGTTTTAATGTCGCATAAGAAGGCGGCTCCCCACCCCAGCCAATTGCTCGTAAATCTGACATCAATTCAGGGTGAAACTGACAGCTAAAAGAGCGTCGTATGCTTTTGGTTTCAAAGTCTTTATAGTTTATGCAAGTAGCTGAGCATTCAGTTATTATTTCACCATTTTTTGCTGCGGTTGAACAAAGAATTTCGATTGAGTCGGGGAGTTGAAATAGCCAACTTAAAGAACTGTCTGCGAGAATATGACGATAGGGTACAACAGCGTCATGAATATTTCGATAGGCCCAGTTAGCGAACAAAATAGCCTCTTCGTTGACTTCATCTTGGTGGAACATAGAAATACTTATTTCACGCTCATATTGTATCATCGTATCAATAACGCCATCATGGGCATCAGCTGTTAGAGCATGAGCATGAATGAGTTCCAATGGAATATTGAGAGCCTTGTCAATGTCTGGCGATTGGTAAGGTAATAAAATGCGATCACCTATTTCTATGGATTCATTTTTTGTTACCGCAAAATGTTTGTCGTTCCAGCCTGACGCAGCATTACGGCCATCTTGTTTTTTAATGTGAAGTGATGTTCCCATTTTTTCGATACGGGTTGCAACGTCTTTTAATACCTTGAGAGCAAGGCCAGAGTAGTCAGTAAGCAAGGAGCTCATGGCTAATATTTCTTTAACTGCACGTCGAATAAGTCGGATGTGACATTCAGCAGCAAGTTGGTGTCCTACACAAATAAAGATTGCTGGTGCACTAGCAGGGGAGCGTGAAATAAGTAGTTTATCGATTAGGTTAAACATATCTTCACGTGGGCAGGCAGGCATACTCCAAGTCGATGGGTCATAAGTTGAAGGATCGCCACCTTCTATGATGACGGCATAACCAGAGGAAATGGCTGGAATTACAACTTCGGGATCAATGATTCCAGTTGACCATACTGGTAGCAATATTGAGTTAATGCCAGCGGCTTTTTGAGCAATATAAGCAATATTTTTAGAAGCTCTGACAGATTCGCCTAAGTGGTTAAATCCTACGTGATCCCATGGTTCAATAATGGTTATTGAGTTGCGTAGAAAATTAGGATGAGCAATTAAAAAATCCAGATCATTCCGTGAGTTAATGACTTTTTCCAAGGGATGGGTATATTCCCATTCTACAATCTCATCTTGTGGAAATAGGTGTCTATTATTTATTGGATTTTTTGAAGTTCTATCGGCTAAGAAGTAACCTAATAAAATATGAGCAGATTCAAAGGTTGAATAAGAGTCAGGAGACATCCTCCAGTCAGCTTGGGATATTTTATTTTTGTTCATTTATAGCTCGTAAGTACACAATAATATTCATATATTACAGTAATTTATTGGTCTTCTGAATTTATTTGGTTGGAAAAATAAATAAATATTCAGTCCTGTAAAATACTTCTATGAGAAAAGTTCATAAAGTAAAAACCAGATCTAGTTATTATGAAAAAGTGTTTCTTAATAGGAAGGTGTTTTTTAAATGAAGTCAAATATTGGCTTGAGGAATTGTCCTGTTATAATCGTTTTAGGGACTAAAAATAGTGGGGAGTTATTTTTAGTTTAAAGTCAATTTATGACCCTATAATTATGAATAGATGAGAAAAGCTAGATATGACAGAAAATACATACATAAATGATGAACAGTGGCGGGAGAAATTAACATCAGAGCAATTTAGTATTTGTCGTTTAAAAGCTACTGAAGCACCTTTTACAGGCAAGTACAATGATTGTAAGCTGATTGGAATTTACCATTGTGTTTGTTGTGGCAATCCTTTATTTGATTCTGAGACTAAGTACGATTCGGGATCAGGCTGGCCTAGTTTTTGGTCCGAATTACCTGAAGGTAGCGTAACCGAGCACATTGATGTCACTCATGGATTGCGTCGAGTTGAAGTAACCTGTAAGGTATGTGACGCACACTTAGGACATGTATTTGAAGACGGTCCAGCACCAACAGGATTGCGATATTGCATTAATTCAGCGGCTATGGATTTTAAAGAGAAAATATGAGTGCGCAACAACAAGTACAACATTTATTGGATTTTGTTGATGCCAGTCCCAGTCCATGGCATGTAATAAAAAGTGTTGAAGCACAGCTTGCTGGTTTTAATTTTGTAAAATTGGATGAAACTTTAAAGTGGACATTGGAGCCAAGTGGACGTTATTACGTAGTACGTGATGATTCTTCCATCATTATTTTTGTGCTCGGACAAAAGCCATTAGTTGAAACCGGTTTTAAAATGATTGGTGCGCATACCGATTCGCCAGGTTTAAGAATAAAGCCAAATACCGCAACAAGCATTGATGGCCTTCTAAGAGTAGGCGTTGAAATTTATGGAGGACCTATTCTTGCTACCTTTACAGATCGAGATTTAAGCCTTGCTGGACGTGTAAATTATAAAGATGCTAAAAACAATATAGTAAGTTCATTAGTTAAGTTTGATAGCCCTCTATTACGACTGCCTAATTTGGCTATTCACATGAACAGAATGGTGAATGAAGAGGGTTTAAAGCTTCACAAACAGAATGAATTACCTTTGATTTTATCAACATTGGCTCAAGAATGTTTGCCGCAAACTTATTTTTTAGAATTGTTAAAGGGGCAGACGGCCTGTGAAATTGAACGTATTCTGTCTTGGGATCTTGCAGTTTATGATACGCAAAAAGGTAGTTTTTGGGGGGCAGAAAACGAATTTTATGCGGACAGTCAATTGGATAATTTAGCTTCCTGTCATGCCGCGTTACAAGCGTTGTTGGATGATGAGCTATTGGTGAATGAAAATACGCTAGTGTGTGCTTTTTTTGACCATGAAGAAATTGGCAGTGAGAGTAATCGAGGTGCAGATGGAAGTTTTCTTGGTGATGTCCTTAAGCGGATAGCTTTAGTGACTGAAAATAATGAGGAAGATTTTACAAGGGCGTTGGCTAAAAGTTTTATGATTAGTGCAGATATGGCGCATGCTTACCAACCTAATTTTCCCTTAGCTTATGATCAGGATCATAAGATTTCTGTCAATAAAGGCCCTGTGATTAAAGTAAATGCTAATCATCGATATAGTACCGAAGGTGTTTCAGAAGCTATGTTTGTAGATTGGTGTGAGCAAGCTTGCGTGCCTTATCAAAAATATGCGCACCGAAGTGATTTGGCTTGCGGTAGTACCATTGGACCGATAACATCAGCTAGATTGGGTATTCGATCTGTCGATGTTGGCAATCCATTATGGGCCATGCATAGTATTAGAGAAAGTGCAGGGGTTTTAGATCATAGCTATATGATAAAAGTGCTGAAAAAGTTTTTTGCCCAATAGCTATTTTTTGTAGTCTGATTGATCATTTTTAGCTTGTGAATAATTTGCTACCTTATGATGGTGAGCTATATTGGGTTAGGCAGTTTTATACACCAGATGAGTCAGATTATTTATTTACAACATTTAAAACTAGCCTGGCTTGGCAGGAAGAAAGTATTTTTATGTTTGGGCGATGGGTTAAAGTTCCGCGTTTGATGTGCTGGTATGGTGATCCGGATGCGTATTATCAATACTCTGGTGTTAATCATCAACCTAAACCTTGGAATAAAGAGTTACAGTTAATAAGGGTAAAGATAGAGCAACGATTTGGAAGTACTTATAACAGTGTTTTGGCTAATTTGTATCGGGATGGTAATGACTCAATGGGTTGTCATGCCGATGATGAAAAAGAGTTAGGACAAAATCCTGTGATTGCCTCTTTAAGCCTCGGTGATCAACGATTATTTAAATTACATCATAAAATAAATAAAACAACAGTCGATATTATTCTCGGCCATGGCGATTTATTAATTATGGCAGGCACTCTTCAAAACTACTGGCAACATTCAGTTCCTAAAACTAAAAAATTAAAGACACCTAGAATTAATTTGACCTTTCGTCATATTGTAGGCACTGGCAAAAGATAACGAGTTCTTGCGATTGCTAATTCTTATGTTTGGTCTTCTGTTTTAAAGAAAATATCAAAAAGAACGAATAGATCGTACTCGGTGAGTCAGATTTTTATTACCATTTAATTGATCACCTGTGTAGAAGTTTTGAAACCATGCATCGAAACTGTTGCTTTCAGATGAGCTCCAGTAAAGCTGATTTGAAAAGCCACCAACTAGATCCCTTTGTTCGTATAATAGTTTTAGCTCAGCTTTTGTTGGTAGATGCCATTCCTTAGGGTTGGTGCTGGATATTTTTTTGGCCTCATGCCAAGTGGCTTTATTTGGCAGATCTTCTGCCTGTGCAGCCAAGCCATGACGACCGGTGTCATTGACATAAAAGATTATGCCATCATCATGAAGAATATCACCTAGATTATAATTAGCGTGATATTCATTGACAGGTTCAGGCTGAAAATAATTAAGTTGGTACTTTATTTTTATGGTTTCAATAACATCGTATGCGTAAATATTGTTACCAGATGCCCCTACTATTTTATTAATTTCTTTAGCAACATCACGTCTATCTTGGCTGAGTAACCAGCGTGAAAATTTTTGGATATCTTTATTTTTACCAAAGAATTTTTCAATAAATTCGACTTCTAGTTTTTCTGCAATAGCCTCTGCTTGATCAAAAAGCTTAGTTTCTAATATTTCTAATTTAAAAGTAAATGCTAAGTCTTTCGATAAGATATGGAGTTTTTGGTATAACTCATCCAAACCTTTAACAAGTTGAATTGCAATTGACCAACCAACTTCTAGTTCATTATTAACCTTGATTTTTGGTTCTTTTTCTTCTTGGTCAGGTTCAAATTGGTTTCTTGTTGTAAAGTTTTCAGAGCTATACTCTTCACGTCTTTTGGGGTCTATTAAGATGGTATAGGCCTCATTAATTTCTTTGGTTTTTCTTATAGCTTCTTCTTTATCACCTTCAAATCTATCGGGGTGATAAACCATCATAAGTGCTTTATAAGCCGCTCTAATGACCACCATTTCTGCATTATCAGTAACGCCTAATACGCTGTAAAAATTTTTTTGGGTTGAGCTCATTTTGCACCGTGAAGGAGTTGATTAAAGCATGAAATCACTTTATCAGACCGCATTGTTAAATATAATAACTAAACAATTTGTATACTTAAATTAGGGTTTCAAATGTAGAGTTTTTATTTTATTAGTGGTTATTAGTTAGTCGTATATTTTATTATTGAATGAGTGTTGGTCAATAGTTTTAGTTTTTAATTGCTTTAAAACCAATGTCTGTCCGGTAGTAGAGATTATTCCACTTGATGTTGCTGGCAAGTTCATAGGCTTTAGTTTGAGCTTCCTGGATATCATGACCCAATGCACAAGCACATAGTACCCGTCCACCTGCAGTGGTTATATTATCACCAATAAATTTGGTGCCGGCATGAAAGATTTTACTATCTGGTTGCTCATGTGTGGGCAAGCCAGAAATGATATCACCTTTTTGATAGTCATCCGGATATCCTCCGGCAGCCAAAACAACACCTAATGCGGCTCTTTCATCCCATTCCGTGTTGGTTGTGTCAAGCGTGCCTTCCAAAGCGGCTTCACAAAGTTCAACCAAGTCGCTTTTCATGCGCATCATAATCGGTTGTGTTTCTGGATCACCAAAGCGGCAGTTATACTCTAAAACTTTAATAGCACCATCGGGTGAAATCATTAGGCCTGCATAAAGAAAACCGGTGTAAGGTAAACCATCAATTATCATACCTTTTAAGGTTGGTTCGATGACAGTCCGCATGACCCGTTCATAAATCTCAGGGGTAACGACAGGAGCAGGTGAATAAGCGCCCATTCCACCTGTATTAGGTCCTTTATCACCATTATCGCGAGCTTTATGATCTTGGGATGTGGCCATTGGTAGGGAATTTTTTCCATCCGCAATGACAATGAAGCTGGCTTCTTCACCTTTAAGAAATTCTTCAATAACAACTCGGCTTCCTGCTTCACCAAAAACATTACCTGATAACATGTCCTCAACTGCAGATATAGCTTCTTGTTCGGTTTGAGCGACGATAACGCCTTTACCAGCGGCTAAACCATCAGCTTTGACGACAATAGGTGCTCCTTGCTGACGAATATAATTAATAGCTAAATCTTTATCAGTAAAGGTCTGGTATTGGGCTGTCGGAATGTTGTGACGCATCATAAAGTCTTTGCAATAAGACTTAGAGCCTTCCAGTTGTGCAGCTTTTGCGGTTGGGCCAAAGCAGTTCAAGCCTGCTTCTTGAAAACGATCAACAATACCCATAACTAGCGGTATCTCAGGGCCGATGATAGTTAAATCGATTTGTTCTGCTTGAGCAAATGCTAATAATCCAGAAATATCGTCAACAGCGATAGGTAGGTTTTCAACTAAAGATTCAAGTGCTGTGCCAGGATTGCCAGGGGCGACAAACACTTTTGTAACTTTGGCGGATTGTTTAACTTTCCATGCGAGGGCGTGTTCACGACCACCGCTACCAACGATGAGAATTTTCATAAGGATGCTCGTATGTTATGGCTGTAATTTTGTGAGTCGAGTGTGTTAAAGGGCGAGTTAACTTGCTGATACCTTTTCTAGTGTCAGCTTGAATTAATGTCTAAAATGACGCATGCCAGTAAATACCATAGCAATATTATGTTCATTTGCGGCTGCAATAACTTCATTATCACGCATAGAACCCCCAGGTTGAATTATGGCGGTAATGCCCGCTTCTGCAGCAGCATCTATGCCATCTCTAAATGGGAAGAAGGCATCTGAAGCCATCGCTGATCCAGGTACGATCAAACCTTCATCAGATGCTTTAATGCCAGCAATTTTTGCAGAATAGACGCGGCTCATTTGCCCAGCACCTACACCAATTGTTTGACCATTTTTACAGTAAACGATGGCATTGGATTTAACGAATTTAGCAACCTTCCAAGCGAATAATAAATCAACTAATTCTTGTTCTGTAGGAGCACGTTGACTAACAACTTTAATATCTGAACGGGTAATTTGGCCAACATCCTTATCCTGAACGAGTAGACCACCGGCAATGCGTTTGAAATCGAAAGAAGGTTGATCAATAGCGTTCCACATGCCGCATTCTAGAGCCCGAATGTTTTGTTTTTCAACTAGAACCGTTTGTGCGTCAGGACTGATAGAGGGAGCAATAATAACTTCAACAAATTGACGCTTGATAATTTCACTAGCTGTTTTTTTATCCAGTTCTCGGTTAAAAGCGATAATGCCACCAAATGCAGAGGTTGGGTCAGTGCTATAGGCTTTATCGTAAGCAGCAAGAATGTCATCAGCTTCGGCAACACCGCAAGGGTTTGCATGTTTAACGATGACACAAGTGGGTTTGTCATTAAAGGCTTTTACACATTCCAGAGCGGCATCTGCATCGGCAATGTTATTGTAAGAAAGTTCTTTACCTTGGATTTGTCTGGCAGCAGCAATCGTCCCTGAAGCAGGGGATTTTTCTCGATAAAAAGCTGCATTTTGATGAGGATTTTCACCATAACGCATAGTTTGGTTAAGATAAAACTGTAAATTTAGGGTGTCTGGGAATTGATTATTGTTAATACTGCCTAAATAAGTTGCAATGGCTGTGTCATAACGTGCGGTATGTTCAAAACTTTTTAACGCCAACTTAAAGCGAGTCTCAGCAGAAAGGCAGTTATTAGCGTTTTTTAGTTCAGATAGGGTTGAAGCATAGTCAGAAGGATGGACGATTATTGCTACATCGACATGATTTTTGGCTGCTGCGCGAATCATCGTAGGACCGCCAATATCTATATTCTCAATTGCAGTTTCCAAATCACAATCCCCTTTAGCTATTGTTTCTTCAAACGGATAAAGATTAACAACAACCATGTCGATTGGCTTAATTCCATTCTTGAGCATTATTGCATCATCAATACCTCTTCGCCCCAAAATGCCACCATGAACTTTTGGATGTAAGGTTTTAACCCGACCGTCCATCATTTCTGGAAAACCTGTATAGTCTGAAACGTCTGTGACTGAAATATTATGCTCTGCCAGTGTTTTTGCTGTCCCTCCCGTAGATAAAATTTCAATACCCAGTTGACTCAATTCCTGACAAAATTCGACGATACCTGATTTATCAGAAACGCTTATCAAAGCGCGAGTAATTTTTTTGTTCATGGAGGCCTTTAAAATGAGTGGGTAAGGAGTGGTGTAATTAATGTAAAGTTGGTTCAAGTTGAACTTTAAGAAATACCATGTTGATCTAGTTTTTTACGTAATGTGCTGCGACTTAATCCCAAAACTTTTGCTGCTTTGGTTTGATTATATCCGGCATGCTTGAGTGCGGTTTCTAATAAGGGTTTTTCAACTTCATTAATGACCATTGAATGTAAATCAAATGCGTCATGGTCGCATAATTGTGAAAGATAATGCTCTACAGCTTGTTTGACATATAAAGATAGTGGTAGACAGGGAATCCTCCCGTTTTCCAAGTCAATAATTTCAGCATTTATCTGAGATGCTTTCATGTTAAATAACTTTATTTGTAGATAAGTAAGTAAATGCTACGTTAATCAGCGTAACTTGTTTGGAAGGACAATTAGCCTGGTTGATATCACTTTTAATCTCTGGGTTAATGTTAAGATTTTTAAGGTACCAAACTATATGTTTTCGGGCTATTCTAACACCACTGACATTGCCGTAGAAACTATAAAGTTTTTCTAGATGATTCAATAGAGTGCTCTGTATAGTCGAGACTGTTGGTTTTTCAAGATATTTTCCTGTTTCAAAAAAATAGTTTATTTCAGTAAATAACCATGGATTGCCTTGAGCAGCTCGGCCTATCATAATGGCATCAGCACCTGTGTTTGTAAGAACAAAGTGTGCTTTTTCAGCTGAATCAATATCACCATTGGCTATTATTGGGATATTTACCGATTGCTTAACTTTTTTAATGGTTTCATATTCAGCTTCTCCGTTAAATTTACATTCACGTGTTCTACCATGCAAGGTTAAAGCAGCTATGCCAGAATTTTCAGCTATTTTGGCTATTTCAACTGCATTACGATTATGTAAATCCCATCCGGTTCTTATTTTTAGTGTCACAGGAACATCAACAGCATTAACAACAGCAGTCAGTATTTTCTCGACTAGAGGTTCATCTTTTAATAAAGCAGAGCCCGCGGCTACTGAGCAGACTTTTTTTGCCGGACAGCCCATATTGATATCTATAATTTGAGCGCCACCTTTTACATTAAATCTGGCGGCTTCAGCCATCTGCTCTGGATTGGTACCTAAAATCTGTACAGATCTAAGTCCACTTTCACCACTATGATTCGCTTTTAATAATGTTCGTTTATGATGGCGTAATGCAGGATTAGATGCCACCATTTCAGAGATAGCCAAGCCTGCACCAAATTGTTTGCACAGCTCCCTGAAAGGGCGGTCACTGATACCAGCCATAGGTGCTAGTATCAGTTTGTTTTTAAGGCTATAAGGGCCGATTTGCATTAAGAAGGATCAAGATATTTTGTACGGGTTGATTATTACTTTTCAGTTGAATCATTCCAGATTTCATTATCTCTATCTTCAGCTTCTAGTTTAATAGCATCTTCAGGATAGATGTGCCAGAAAGACTTATCTATCTTAGCATTGTTGTATCCTTCTTTTTTCTCATGGGTAAATGGGCACCACCAGTTTTCAACAATTTTAACCATATAAGCATGCCATTCAAAAAGAGCAACGCTGACAGGGCAATACCATGTACAGTTCAGTATCCAGTAAAGTTTTGATTGTGCCAAACTCAATTTGAAAGAACCATCCATGGTGATTTGGTTTTTAAGATTGTAACGATGTGAGCTTCTTGCAGGAAGGAAGTCACATAAGGTTTTAATATTTTGACCGCCAATGAGTCTTAAATGGAAGTAAGTTAGATAAGCGCTTAGGAAAACAAAGGGTAAAGTCAATATCGGCAGGTAAACAAAAATTAAACCAATTGTTCTTTGCAGAACCGGTACTTTCTGATGGTTTTTGCCTATCTCAGCTCGGCCAGAACATGAATCGCATGCTTTCATTATTTATATATCCTCGTTTACTTTATTGTTGATTTGGTTGGTATTCATTTAAGAGTTGGTAAATACTTAAGCAGCCGGCACAGCAGAATTTTAGTGGACCTTTATTTGTATTTAGGGTGAAACTGGTTAAGTTGGTTTTTTGTCCACAAAGCGTGCAAGAAAGTTCGTATTTTATAATGGTCATAAAGATGTCTCAATTATTTATAAACTTGAAGAGACTGAGCAAAAAAATGTTTTCAAATATTCCGTTTCAGGCGATGCTGGATCAATTGGGTGGTCTGGACCTTGTCCGCCACTATTAAAGAATACCAGATGCCGATCTATATGTCGTCCTGAACCGCGCAAAATTTCATGAAGATTTTCACGGCTCAGGTGAAATGAACATGAGGCTGAGATTAGAATGCCGTTCTTAGATAAAACTTGAAGTGCGAGCTGATTTAATCGGCGATAGGCTTCGTAACCTTGCTTAAAATCTTTTTTCCGTTTAATTAAAGCAGGTGGATCTAGAACAATAATATCATAAAGTTGGTTTTCCAGTCGGGCTTGCTTTAAAAATTCAAATACATCATTATGCACAAAGTGCATTTTATCTCCAACCTGGTTGAGCTGAGCATTATCTTTTGCCAATTTCAAAGCACCTTCCGAGGCATCAACGCAAGTAACTTCTAGTGCGCCTGCAATTGCGGCAGGAATTCCCCAGGCGCCAGTGTACGAAAATAAATCCAGAATTCGTTGATTTTTGGCGATACTCGCCAACATGCCTCGGCTAATTCGATGGTCATAAAACCAGCCGGTTTTTTGACCATCCATAACATCTATTTTAAACTGAGCATGGTTTTCTTCAATGATCAGTATTTCAGGGAGCTGGCCATAAATCACTTCGGATTCCAAACTCAAACCCTCAAGTTCTCGCTGGCTGTTATCATTTTTTAAAACGATAGCAATGGGGTTTAATAACTCAATTAGTGCGGTGATTAAGGCCTCTTTGCGTTGTTCAATTCCTGCAGTTGTTATCTGAACAGATAAAACTGATCCAAAACGATCAATTACCAAGCCCGGTAAACCATCACTTTCACCAAAAACAAGTCGATAGAAAGGCTTGTTGAAAATTTTCTCACGTAAAGTTATAGCTGTTGTAAAACGATCTTTAAAAAAATTAACACCACATTTAAGGTTGGCTTTTCTTGATAGTATTCGGGCACAAATTAAGGTTTTGGGGTTAATGTAAGCGGTCCCCATGATTTTTCCATCATCACTTTTAACGTTGACCAGGTCACCTGGTGCGAATTGCTCAAGGGTTGTTTTTTTTGTATCAATTTCATTGCTAAAAACCCACAGATGACCTTTGCGAAGACGTTTGTCCTCATTCTTTCTTAAGTAGACTTCAGGTAGTGACATGTTTATTTAGAGTGAAGTTAGTTGTATCGGTTATTAGCGCTTAACGCCATCGAGTCTGATCCAGTCTTCTTGCTGTAGCAAGGGATTAAAATTTATATATGGCTTGTAAGCATTGATAACCGAATCGGCTTGTTCGAACAGAATGCCAGATAACACTAATTGACCACCAGAAATGAGTAAGTTACAAATTTGGTCTGACATTTCAATGAGTGGTTTTGCCAAGATATTAGCTAAGACAATGTCAGCTTGTAACGGGCTGAATTGTTCAGGTAAGTAGCAATGGATTTTATCGCGTACATTATTTTTTAAAGCATTACTTTGAGTTGCTGTAATCGCTTGTGGGTCTATGTCAATGCCATGCGCTATTTTAGCATTTAACAATATAGAAGCCACAGCCAATATGCCCGAACCACAACCATAATCGATAATTGTTTTGTTTGTTAAATCATGGCTGGCAAGCCATTCTAAACATAACGCTGTCGTTGGGTGTGTGCCTGTTCCAAAAGCAAGTCCGGGATCTAGCGTTAAGCAGACGGTGCCTGGTTCATATTGTTCTTGATCAGTTGGGCAAACCCAAAGCCTGTCGGAAAACTTCATGGGTTTATAAAATTCCATCCATGCACGTTCCCATTCTTGATCTTCAATGGCTTCATGAAGCCAGCGCTGAAGTTCATCTGCCTTAAATTGCTTGTATACTTGGAACTTAATAAGGTCTGGATCAGCATCTAATTCATAGAGTGCAATAACTTGGGTATTGCTCCATATTTTAGTTTCACCAATAGCTGGTTCATAAACTGGTTCATCTTCCGCGTCCATATAAGTAACAGAAACTGCACCGAGAGCACTGAAAAAATCAGCTAGATGTGGCGCCGTTTGCTCATTAGTTATAACAGAAATTTGATGCCAAGCCATAGATAAATATATTTGTAAGGTAGGGGGTTAAGTAAAGATGGAATCGGCAGTAATTGATCTTGCCATTTTTATAGATAGTAGTAGATCTGTGAATAAGTATTGCTGCTTAATGACACGATAAGCCTAATACTGATGGAATGTTGGGTTACCAATTTTTGGTAACCCAATTTATCGCTATTACTTAATGAATGCCAAGTTTCTTTTCCAGATAATGGATGTTTTGTTGGCCTAGTGCGAAAGCACTGTCATTCATAATATCTTGTTGGAGTGGAATATTGGTTTTGATACCATCAATTATAATTTCGCTGAGAGCAGTATTCATGCGAGCAATAGCACTATTTCGATCTTCACCATGAGCAATCAGTTTACCTATCATGGAGTCGTAATAGGGTGGTACTTTATAACCATTGTAAATATGCGTTTCGCAACGGATACCTGGACCACCTGGCATATGGAATTGATCAATCTTGCCGGGACAAGGCATAAATGTCTTAGGATCCTCGGCATTTAAGCGACATTCGATGGCATGGCCAGTAATTTTGACTTGATCTTGAGTGATGGAGAGTGGCTCGCCAGCTGCGATGCGGAGTTGTTCCTTAACAATATCAAAGCCTGTTACCATCTCTGTAACGGGGTGTTCAACCTGAACTCGAGTGTTCATTTCAATAAAATAAAACTGACCTTTTTCATATAAGAATTCAAAAGTACCCGCACCTAGATAACCAATATCAATACAAGCTTTTGCACAGCGCTCACCAATGGTTTTACGTTGTAATTCGGTGATGCCAGGTGCTGGTGCTTCTTCTACTACTTTTTGGTGGCGACGTTGCATAGAGCAGTCACGTTCACCTAAGTGAATAGCGTTTCCATGTGAATCAGCCATGACTTGAAATTCGATATGTCTAGGATCTTCAAGAAATTTTTCCATGTACACAGTCGGATTTCCGAATGCAGCTCCAGCTTCAGCTTTGGTCATAATAATTGAATTGATGAGGGCTGATTCTGTATGGACAGTGCGCATGCCTCTACCGCCACCGCCACCAGCTGCCTTGATAATGACGGGGTAACCAATTTCTCGAGCCATTCTCAGATTAGTCTCATCATCATCTGGTAGTGGATCATTATTGCCAGGTACGCAGGGTATTCCAGCTGCAAGCATTGCATTTTTAGCTGAGATTTTATCTCCCATCATGCGAATGGTATCTGCATTTGGACCAATAAAAACAAAGCCACTTTGTTTTACTTTTTCAGAAAAATCAGCATTTTCCGATAGAAAGCCGTAACCTGGATGGATAGCTTCTGCATCAGTTACTTCAGCTGCACTAATTATTGCTGGAATGTTGAGATAGCTATCTGCAGAAGCTGCCGGGCCGATACATACCGATTCGTCAGCAAGTCGTACATGTTTTAGATCTCTATCTGCTTCAGAATGGACAGCAACAACTTTAACACCTAATTCTCTGCATGCGCGTAAAATGCGCAATGCGATTTCGCCACGATTGGCGATGACTATTTTAGCAAACATAAATTTTCCGCTGATTATTCAATGATGAATAAGGGTTGGCCATATTCGACAGGTTCAGCATTTTCAACCAGAATCTTAGTGATAGTACCGCTTTTATCAGCTTCAATTTGATTGAGAATTTTCATCGCTTCGATGATACATAGCGTATCGCCCACTAAAACTGATTGCCCAACTTCTACAAATACTTTTGTACCAGGTGATGCTGATCGATAAAAAGTGCCTACCATTGGTGATTTAACGATATGCCCAGATATTTTTTCTTCCGCTAAAGGAGTCGCTATATGAGCGGTTGCAGCTACAGCAGCCATAGCAGGTGCATGAATGATCGGAGCAGGAGTAGCTGAATAACGACTAATGCGGATAGCTTCTTCTCCTTCTTTAATTTCTATTTCTGCAATGTCAGATTCTTCGATAATTTCGATGAGTTTTTTTATTTTTCTAATATCCATTATTTGGGTCTCTCGGTTAATATCTGGTGAGCGGCTTGGATGGCCAATTCGTATCCTGACGCACCTAATCCACAGATAACGCCAATTGCTATATCTGAAAAGTAGGAATGCTTTCTAAAAGCTTCACGTGCGTGGATGTTTGATAAGTGAACTTCTATAAAAGGGATTTTGGTTGCCAGCAAAGCATCACGAATAGCCACACTGGTATGGGTAAATGCAGCTGGATTGATAATTATAAAATCAACTTTATTTTCGTAAGCAGAATGAATTAACTCAACAATTTGATGTTCTGCATTGTTTTGATGGAAATCGATTTTGTGATTGAGTTCAATTGCTTTTTCTTCGACTAATTCACGAATATTGGCGAGCGTCTTGTTACCATAAAGACCAGGCTCACGTATGCCTAGTAAATTTAAATTTGGGCCATTTAAGACGGTAATAGTCGCCATTTATATTTAATTTAGTAACAATTTAAGTTAAGACTTATAAGAGGAGATAATTTTACCGTGTTTAGATATTTTGTCCACATATTATCTTTTTAGTAAAAGATAGCGACATAATGTACTGTATTTAGAGTATGAATAATAACTTATGGATTACATTATTATTTTATA
>CAIVQX010000010.1 GCA_903908165.1 uncultured Methylococcaceae bacterium
CCCATTCTTCCGCCGCCGTAATGCCAAGCTGTTCTGCCTCGTTCAGTTCCCTCCGCAAGGTGATGTAGCTGGGAATAAGCCCGTTCTTCTCATCGGGTGTCAGCGGTGTTGAGGCATCGTCACCGTCATCATCAAACAAAGGGTCACTCATCCCACAGCCCCCGCAGATTGCTTTTCAGAAGCTCAGTCACAATGCGCTCGCGCTCAGCCGCAATCTCTGCGTCTGATAATCCCTGTGCTTCTAGCTTCATCGTGTGATCAACCCGCGCAAGTCGTTCGGTTACCTTCTTTTGTGCCTGCTCCGAAACCATGGCTTCAAGAGAAGTATTTGGTACGAGCGCATAGACGAATGTGCAATTCAGCACCTGGGCCACACGGCTGATTGTATCCAGTGTCAAAGCTCCGCTAACCTCGCTCTTTTCCAAAGCGAACACACGGGGCTGAGAAACACTCAGCCTGATGGCAAGCTGTGCGGCAGTCATGCCGATAGCTTCCCGAATGGCGCGTATCCATCCACGCGGTGGAGAGGCGAGTTCCGAGGTTGGCTGCCATTGAGAGAGCCGCTTATCCAGATGTTTTCTTGCCAAGTCTCTGCGCATTAAACTAACCTTTGAATTATAAAATAGACACTAAATAATAGCTCATTCATTAGTTTTTTAAAATACTAAACTAACTTTTGAGTTATTTTATTAGGCATTATGTAGAAAACTTTCGGTACTTAAAAATGGAAAACTGCGAATTTTAGCAGTTTAAGGTGAGGGGGGTCGCAGTTCGGAATAGAGTTCACCCAGAGCCCAAACTCAGAAGTGATAATGTGCATTAGGGGAAATAGCTAATTTTCTGGCAAGCCAAAAACCCGCCGGAACCCTTCGATGTCGACTTTCAACCTTTTCTTGAGCTCATAGTTTCTTGCTATTCTCCACTGAGTTTTTCATTTTCAATGCACTAATTTAAATGTAAATACTTTTTAAAGTCTAACCAGGCGTAGACAATGTTAAAGTGAAATAGGTAAGATCAGTTACACTTATTACCCACCATTGAAATAGAACTACCGTCTCTGGAGCTTTTAACATCAATACGGAGTGCCATTTGTTCTTTAAGTTCTGTTACATGCGAAATAATGCCAATCATACGACCACTGGACTGTAAATCAATCAGTGTTCTTATCGCTAAATCTAACGATTCTGGATCCAAACTACCAAAGCCTTCATCAATAAATAAGGTATCGAGTTTGATGCCGCCCGCATAGGACTGCACAACATCAGATAAACCTAATGCTAGAGATAAAGCAGCCATAAAAGATTCCCCACCAGACAAGGTAGCGACTGCACGCGTTTTTCCCGTGTAACCGTCTTCGACTTCCAAGTCGAGTCCTGAAGCACTATTACCACTGGTGCGCTCTTTTTTGCGCAATAAAAGGTAGCGTCCTTTACTCATGGTGTTGAGTCTTTGTGATGCTTGAATTAAAACATCATCCAGTAGCACACTTAATACAAAACGTTGCAGGCTAATTCGTTGACCACTGCTGCCATTAGCTACATCACTTAAGGTGCCATAGACTTGGTATTGTGCTTCAAGATCAGCGCTTTTGTTACGCGCTTGGTTTAATTGGGTTTTAATATGGATGAGTTGATTATTTCGCTCTTCACATTTACGCCAGGCTGCATCCGCTACATTAAACTGATGGCTTTTATCACTTAAGTCTTGTTCTAGTTGAAGTAGGTCAGGCAAGCATTGTGTTTGTAATTCAGCTTTAAGCTGTTCAACAACACTGTGTAAACCGGTTAAGGTATTTTTAAATCTCTCGATAGCCGTTTTAATGGTTTGCTGGGTAGCTTCAGATAACAGTGCTTCCTGAAACCCCTGAGTATCTGTAAATACACTTTGGGCCAGTGCCTGGCTCCAGCTCAGTTCAGCCTGTGTCTGTTCCCATTGCATTGCTTTTGCCTGAATCTCAAGTTCTTCCTGCCTTGCTGTCAAGGTAATTAACTGTGACTGTCTTTCAGTAAATTGGTCTTGTGCAAAGGTTAATGCTTCGGTCAACTGAATAATTGTGGCTTCAATAAGGGATAACTCCTGCGTTAATTGACCGGTATCACGATAGGCTTCAGGAAGCGTGCTTTCTAACTGTGTCACTTCAGCAGCAGCTTGTATCAAAGCGGTTTGATCTGCAATGGCTTGTGTTTGTAAAATTGCGAGGGTGTTTTCGATCTCTGGCAATTGCTGTTTAATTTCAGTCATACGCGATAACGTAATACTTTGCGTATTCTGCAATTGAAGTAGTCGCGTGACTTCGACTTCTATCGCCTTAAAGGCCAGCGTGACATGCTCTACAGGTTGCTGAGCACTATCATTAAGTATAAGCTCTAGCTCATTGATTTGAGACTGAATTGTTGTTAGTTCAGTGCGTGTATTTCCCAGCTCATGTTCTGCTTTTTGCATCACAGCCCGAGCCGTATCCTCAAGCGTACGCGCTTCATCGAGTTGCTGTTTGGTAATTAAAGACGCTGAATCGTCTACACGTGCAGGTAATGGATGTTCTTTGCTGCCACAAACAGAACAAGGAATACCCACTTTTAGTTCTGCTGCCAATAAGGCCGCTTGACCTGAATGCCAGGCCAGTTCAGTTTGCCGTACGTGTAATTGACTGGATTCAAACTGACGTTGCTTATGGCTAAAAAACGTTAAAAATTGCGCTTCATTGTGTTCTAGGACTTGCTTTTTGCTGAGGAGTTCTTCTAATTTAGTTCGCTTTGATAAAGTGATACCTTGCGCAGATAATTCGATTTGTTTGGGAGCGAGTGTCAGTAAATCTAAGGTATATGAGGCATTTAAACGATCTAATTCGCTAAGTTCATTGCGTAGTTTTGCTTGAATATTGAGATGGATATCAAGTTTAGTCTGGCATTCTTGGCTAATTTTTTCCTTACTTCGGCAATTAACACGAGCGCTTTCAAGCTGCGTCACTTGTACTTTAAATTGGGTTAATCGATGTTGCTGTATTTTAAGATCGTCGACTTTTACTAGCGCTTGTTTTGCGTTATTTAAACGCTTTTCAGCCTCCGTTTTGTCACTACGACGGGTTTCAATTGCACGGATACCGTTTGAAATGTGTTGGGTTAGCACCGACAAGGTATTAGATTTATCCTGATACTTGATATAAAGCGGCTGTATTTTTTCAGCAACCGAAGCGTTATCTAGGATTTTTTGTTGAGCATGAAAGTAGGGGGCTTCAGTATCTTTACTCTTGAGCTCCACTTCTTTGTTATGGAGTGTATCGAAACGTTGCTTTAGGGCGTGCGCATGTTGTTTAGCAAGTGTCGCTTGTACTTGTAATTGTTGAGCATTATCTTTATCGCTGGCAGCGTTTACTAATTGCACGGCTAATTGCAAGAGTTCATCGTCTATCTCAGCTTCAGAATTGACGGCTGCACTTTGTAATATGCCATTAATTTGCTGATGGTGTGCTGTTACTGCTTGTCTAATAGTGGCGGCTTTGCTTTTTAATTGATCTTCAATACGCTTGTAAATGTGAGTTTGAAAAAGTTGGCTAAATATAGATTCACGTTCTGCAGAGTTAGCCATCAGCAGATCACGGAATTTACCTTGCGGCAGGACAATGACTTGTCGAAACTGCTCTACAGTTAAACCCAGCATAGCTATGATGTGAGCATTAGCATCACTGACTTTTTTGGCTACCAGCAGTTCGCCCTCGGCAGATCCATCCAATACCCAAAGTTGCGCTTCCGGATTTTGGACAGTGACGCCATCACCTCGGAGTCTTGGCCTTGTCTGTGCCGGTATTCGTCTAATACGGTATTTTTTAGCACCCAAGCTAAAATCTAAAATGACTTCTGTAATTAGGCTATCTTCTGCATGATCACAACGCATTTGAGCGGCTTCTCGCTCGGCACCGGTTGTTTCCCCGAATAAAGCAAAACAAATAGCGTCAAGTAAGGAACTTTTACCTGCACCTGTTGGCCCATTGATTAAGAACAGTGGGTTATGACCTAACGCAGTAAAATCGATACATTCCGTTTTGGCAAAGGGGCCAAATGCTTGTAATACAAGTTTGAGTGGTTTCAAAGTAAACCACCTTCATGCGCATGGATAGTGGTTATAATGGCCTTAATCGCAGCGTCTTGTTCTTCGGTTAGCGGTATGCCTGACACTTGTTCGAAGAAGTCTGTAAACATCTCAAGCTCTCCTCGCTTTAACTTAGTGCTATTGACTTGTAGATTGCTTGAATCTTGTAGCCACGTTTTTTCCGTGTGCAGCACATTTTCATAGACCTGCCGTAATTTACCCATCGGATCAAGAATGGCCGACTGATCCGTTAATCTAACCAGTAAATAATCCTTATTGTTAGGGTCAGTAAGGCCTTGTTCGAGCAAGGTATTAAGATCACCTTCCAGAATCCGTATATCACGGAGCGGTTTTAAGGGCAGTTGCTGAATAGATTTTAGTCCTGTAGCGTGCATTTCAATCAAGGTGACGCCTTTTTGATGACGTTGCTCTGAAAAACTATACTTCAAAATAGAGCCAGAATAACGAATGTGGTCTTCACCCTTGTATTGAGGGTTATGTAAATGCCCCAATGCCACATAATCAAAGCCTGTCACCGATTGAAAACCCACCCGATCGGCACCGCCAATCGATAAGGGACGTTCAGATTCGGACTCTTCGGCACCATCAATAAAACAATGGCTCACTAACACATTAATAGCGCTCTCGGATTTAGCTAAATTAATCTGCTCTACGAGAAATTGATGCGCCTCATCATGACTTGAAACATCAACACTAAAATGATTACGCACGGCTTCAGGGTCGTTATAAGGGATGCCGTAAAACGCGACTTCACAACCGTCTTTTGTTAGTATCACAGGCTGCGTTATTTGATTTAATTCACCAATGATATGAAGACCCGCTTGACGCAATTGCTTGGAACCAAAGCGTAAGCG
>CAIVQX010000011.1 GCA_903908165.1 uncultured Methylococcaceae bacterium
ACTACAGACATTCATTTACTCTGCATTAATTTTACATACAAGAATTAAGCTCCGATTAAATACTTTTTAAAAAGTAGTAAAAACCATCTCATGCTTCACTTTCGAATAGAACAAAATCATTAAAATTCGATATAATATTTTAATAAATGAATTAGCATCAAATTTATAGTTTCAATTCGATATCCAAAAAAAACCACCAAAAAATTTAGCCGCTTAATTTAATGAGTAAAATAATCTCACTATATCAATAAAATCTATATTATTAATCTCGATATATAGTATAATATACCCATCAAATCATTTAACTGATGTAATTAATCAATGCTAAAACTACATCTTTCAATCAAACCATATAGCTCCGCAAGAACTCGAAGTAGCTTTACGCTTAAAAAGCTAAGCATGGATCAACGTAGAAATTTACAAGCCTTGATTTCGGCAGCTAATGCCAAGCTGATTTTAAAAAAAACCTCACTGGAACACTCACGCATCATTACAGCATTACCTGCTTCGTAGGTATAAAGCATGCACACTCTAGACTTAAAACAAGCAGCTGATTTTTTAAAAATGCACCCCGTCACTCTCCAGGGCAAAGCTAAAACCGGTGAAATCCCGGGCGCTAAACCAGGAAAAAGCTGGGTTTTTATTGATGAAGATTTGGCTAACTACATCCGTTCGCAGTACACTAAACAAGGCAAACGGATAGCTTTACAAAATGGAGAAACAAAATGCTCTTTAAACGAAACGAAATCTGGTATTACAAATTTACAATTAGTGGAAAAACGCTATACCGATCTACTGGCACCTCAGACAAATCAAAGGCGCAAGAAATAGCCGACAAAGCTAAAGCAAAAACCTGGGATCAACTCAAAGGAGGCGAAAAACAAACCTACATTTGGCAAGAAGCAGTCGTCAGATACCTACAGGAAGCCGATAAAAAAAGTATTGATGACGATAAATATATGCTGCGTTGGATTGCAAAATATCTGGATAACAAGTATTTGCATGAAATTGACAAGGCATTAATTGATTTAATTATTCACGCCAAACTAAAAGAAGGTGTAAGCAAAACCAGAGTTAATCGCATCACCACTGTAATTAATACCATTTTAAATAAAGCAGTAAAGGAATGGCAATGGTTGGACAGCAAACCTCATATTCGTAAATTTAAGGAGCCAAACATTAGAATACGTTGGCTAACCCAAAATGAAGCGTCGAGATTGTTATCAGAACTTCCACCACACCTAGAAGCAATGGCAAGGTTTACCTTGTTAACGGGGTTAAGAGAATCCAATGTGATACAACTAGAATGGCAACAAATCGACATGCAAAGAAGCGTTGCCTGGATTCATCCAGATCAAGCCAAAGCCGCCAAAGCGATTGGCGTCCCGTTAAACGAGGATGCAGTAACTATACTAAAAGCACAAATTGGAAAACATCGCTCTCATGTTTTTACTTATGAAGGCAATCCTGTTGGAAAAGCAGGAACTCTCGCATGGCGGAAGGCACTAAAGCGATCTGGCATTGAAAAATTTAGATGGCACGATTTACGTCATACATGGGCAAGTTGGCACGTACAAAACGGAACTCCGCTTAATATCCTCAAAGAATTGGGAGGTTGGGCGAGTTATGAGATGGTACAAAGGTATGCACACTTAGCACCTGAACATCTAGCTGAGTATGCAGGAAACGCAAAAGTTGCAAAATAGGTTGCATGTAAAAAAGCTACTACTGTAAAAATAGCCTAACTGCTTGATATTACTGGG
Organism: uncultured Methylococcaceae bacterium; assembly: GCA_903908165.1. Classification (GTDB taxonomy): domain Bacteria; phylum Pseudomonadota; class Gammaproteobacteria; order Methylococcales; family Methylomonadaceae; genus Methylobacter_C. The sequence goes on from CAIVQX010000011.1 coordinate 1,764, forward strand.
GTGAACGACGGGGCTCGAACCCGCGACAACCGGAATCACAATCCGGGACTCTACCAACTGAGCTACGCTCACCATAACATTGGATTTTTTAATAATGGTGCGCTTGGCAGGACTCGAACCTGCGACCCCCGGCTTAGAAGGCCGGTGCTCTATCCGGTTGAGCTACAAGCGCTAAACTGGTCGGGATGGAGGGATTCGAACCCCCGACATCCTGCTCCCAAAGCAGGCGCGCTACCAAACTGCGCTACATCCCGATACTCTTTTTAAGAATTTATTTAATTTTAAACTCACCCTTGAAGAGCTGACTATTATGACGATACATACTTCTATCGTCAATTATTTTTTACTCTAAATAGAGAATTTAATCACAACCTATTTTTAACTGTTTGATATATTTCTTCAGCCGCTATATCAGCACCTTTCATAATCGCCTCCAGCTCAATTAGTTTTGCTTGAGCGAAATCCTGATCTTTAAGACTACTGGTATTAATGTAGACATTAAGCGCTGAACTTTTTAGGCCTGAATAAGCTGCCATTACTGCAGCACCGGCATCACTAATAACGCCAACATATCCTTTATTGGCGGCATGACTGCTCAAAGCAATCAACTCTGAACATAATCGAGCACACTCTAATGGCACTTCAGTAGCTGCTTTTAAGACATTTTGTATTGCCTCTGAACGTACCCTTATTTCGTCATCCGTTTGTTTGGTCATTCCATACGCATTCATTAAATGTGTAAACACATCTACATCTGCTTTGATTAACCCCGTTAGTTTCTCCCTTAGATCTTCAGTTTGATGCAATAAGACCTTCATTTCTGATTCAACTTCAATATATTTCGCTTTACCAATCGTTAAATTACAAACCATACTGATCAAAGCAGCAGATTGAGCCCCCATCAATGCTGCAACACTACCGCCACCGGGTGTAGCTGATGAACTGGCTAACTGATTAAGAAATATTTGAATTGAATTTTCTTTAATTTCGCTCATGAAATACTGTTAGTTGAATTGATTACTTACATGGTTGTACGTATAGATAGCCTTGTTATCACATATATTACAACGACTAAACTAACTAATTACTCCCAATTAAGAGATAGTTAAATTTTTTCCCGTCGCCAACTTGTTAGACCATTAGGTGCATCTTCCAAGATAACCCCCTGTTCTTTTAATACGTTACGAATTTCATCTGCCAACTGCCAATTTTTCGCTTGCTTTGCCTCAAGTCGCGCCTGAATTTGTTGCTCTACTAAATCATCTGTAAAATCGGCGTCATTAATGACACTACTTTTTAAAAATTTTTCAGGATCATCCTGCAACAAACCCAATAAAGCAGCTAACTTTATTAATGTATTTGATAAGCAATTTGTTCTTTCTGTATCTACTTCTTTAGCTTTGTTAAGCTCTCTAGCTAGATCAAAGAGAACTGACAATGCAACGGGTGTATTAAAATCATCATCCATTGCATCTTCAAAACGGGATTTATACTCAGCATCAATGATGATATTTTCAACATGACAATCTCGCAATGAAGTGTAAAGTCTAGTTAATGCTGCACTGGCGTCATTCAATTGTTCGTCTGAGTAATTTAAAGGGCTTCGGTAATGACTGGATAAAATAAAAAAACGAATTATTTCAGGCTTGTATTGCTTTAATACTTCACGCACAGTAAAAAAGTTACCTAATGATTTGGACATTTTTTCTTCATTAACGCGAACGAATCCATTATGCATCCAAATATTAACGAACTTCTCGCCCGTAGCACCTTCGGACTGAGCTATTTCATTTTCATGATGCGGGAATTGTAAATCCATACCTCCACCATGAATATCGAAATGATTACCAAGACAACAAGTCGACATTGCTGAACACTCTATATGCCAACCAGGTCGTCCTAATCCCCAAGGAGATTGCCATGCTGGCTCGTTGGCTTTTGCCATTTTCCATAAAACAAAATCCATTGGGTTTTGTTTTGCATGATCTATATCAACACGCTCTCCACTTTGTAAATCATCTAGATTCTTACCTGATAATTGCCCGTAATTCTTAAACTTTGTAACAGAGTAAAAGACATCACCATTAGCACCCACATAAGCCAAGCCATTAATTATCAATTTACTGATCATAGCTATAATGTCAGCAATTGATTCTGTGGCCTTTGGCTCAATATCAGGTGGCAAAACAGAGAGCGCGCGCTCATCTTCATGCATAGCATCAATGAAGCGTTGAGTTAGATCACTATAACCCTCACCGTTTTCATTAGCACGCTGAATAATTTTGTCATCTATATCAGTAATATTTCGTACATAATTTAAAACATAACCTGAATATCGAATATAACGCCCAACAGTATCAAACACGACCATAACTCTAGCATGTCCGATATGACAATAATCGTAAACCGTCATACCACAAACATACATCCCTACTACACCCTCAATTTTGGGCTTAAATATTTCTTTTTTTCGGGTTAGTGTGTTGTATATTTTTAACATGGATTCAAATGGAAACGTTAGACTACGAACTGAACTAAGCATTCAATGTTTAATTACATAACGGCAAATTATAAAGTCTGCTAAGCAGCAAAAACTGTACAATTTACCAATTGCACACTTCTCTTTCAAGAGAAAAACACATAAAATCTGTTTTCATATTACCGATAAGTACTTACTTATGCCTAAATATATTCTTTTCATAATACTATTTTTTACAACAACACTCTCTTTTTCAACGGAAAAAACTATGTCAGATACACAAACAAAAGTTAAATTAACAACTAATTTAGGTGAAATTGTCATTCAGTTAAATACTGAAAAAGCACCCCTATCATCTGCAAACTTTTTAACCTATGTTAACGAAGGCTTTTATAACGGCACAATTTTTCACCGAATTATTCCCGACTTTATGGCACAAGGTGGCGGATTTGACACCAGTTTCAATCAAAAAACTGTTCATGCACCTATCAAAAATGAAGCCAATAATGGTTTAGTAAATAGCCGTGGAACTTTAGCAATGGCTCGGACTAATGACCCAAACTCTGCAACTGCCCAATTCTTCATTAACTACAAAGACAACTCTTTTTTAAATCACTCTAGCCAGACTTCAAGCGGATGGGGTTATGCCGTTTTCGGTGAAGTTATAGAAGGAATGGATGTTGTTGATGCTATGGCTAAAGAAGCAACAGGCAACCGAAACGGACATCAAGATGTTCCTAAATCGGATATCATCATTGAAAAAGCTGAAGTAATCGATTAACCCCTATTTACTGGCTAAAGAAATAGAGAATTTTTTTACTCATTTTTCTTTAGCCACGCTAGATTTTATCACTACCGTCTTTACTCAAAGTTAAGTCTTTCATCAAAATTTTTTCCTATATTTAACCTCTAAAAACTTCAGAATTGTTTCTCAACTTCTACCTCTAATCACCTATGAGTAATTCATTGAAACAAGAAACCCTATTCATCTCAGACTTGCATATTTCAATAGAAAAGCCGGAGATTACTCGCCGATTTATTAGTTTTCTTCAAGAAAGAGCTCAAAAAGTTGAAGCTTTGTATATTCTAGGCGATCTTTTTGATTCATGGATAGGCGATGATGACCCTACACCACCTACTAATAAAATCCGCAAACATCTCAAACAACTCACAAATTCCGGCACAAAAGTTTTCATGATAAATGGAAATAGAGATTTTTTATTAGGCAGTCAATTCTGCCAAGAAACTGGCGTCATACTCTTAAATGAGTATACAGTTATCGATTTATATGGGACGCCAACACTAATCACACATGGCGATTTGTTATGTACTGACGACCTACCCTACCAATCTTTTCGTAAAAAATCTCATACTACTGAATGGCAACATTACGTGCTTTCAAAGCCTCTCATTATTCGATTATTAGTAGCACGCTGGTACCGTATCAGAAGCTATTTTCATAAGAGAAAGAAAGATCAGAGCATAATGGACGTGAATCAAGAAACCGTTAATAAAATAATGCTGGAACATGGGTGTCTACGTTTAATTCATGGTCATACTCACCGTCCAAACATACATGATTTTCAATTAAACGGGAAACTTGCACAACGTTTTGTTTTAGCTGCGTGGGAAAATACTAGTGGTTCTGTTTTATGTTGGAACAAAAATAATCATAAAATTGAAAAAATTTAATTATTACAAAAATCATTTAAGTAGTTAGCGTAAAAGGTAAATATTCACATATATTAAAGAAAATCACAGCACCCCATTACTTACCAATCTATTAAAGGTTGACTTTTTCCCCAAAATCAATAAATCTAGTGTCTTGGTGTGATAAAAATCCTTTTATTTAAGGGCAGTAAAAATTACCCAAAAACTAATATTAGTCTAAAAAATCATAATCAGTATTTTGTCAAATTAACAAAGTACCAGGAGAAAAATATATGAAGAAGCCTATAAAAAACTGGCTGCTTGCTTCAAGTGTAGCGGCATTATTAGCTGCACCAGCAATTTCAAGTGCTAACAGTGGTGTTGAAGCCCTTACAAATGCCCCTTCTAACTGGGCAACTTGGGGAGGCAATTATGCCGGCACACGATACAGTACGCTTGATGAAATAAACGTTAATAACGTAAAAAATCTGCAACCTGCATGGTCTTTTTCTACAGGTGTTTTACGTGGTCACGAAGGTGGTCCATTAGTTGTTGACGATGTAATATACATCCATACACCTTTCCCGAATACCGTTTACGCTATCAACCAGAAAACTCAATCTGTTATCTGGGAGTTTACACCAACTCAAGATGCAGACGTAACTATTCCAGTCATGTGTTGCGATACAGTTAATCGTGGCTTGGCATATGGTGAGGGCAAAATATTCCTGCAACAATCTAATACTGTGTTAACCGCTTTAGATGCAAAAACCGGTAAACGTGTTTGGAGTGTTCAGAACGGCGACCCTAAATTGGGTATGACCAACACAAACGCTCCTTTAGTTGTAAAAGATACTGTATTAACAGGTATATCTGGTGGTGAATTTGGTGTTCGTGGCTTCTTGGCAGCATACGACATCAGTACTGGCAAATTAAGATGGAAAGGTTATAGCATCGGACCTGATAAAGACACCCTAATTGACGCTAGCAAAACAACTACTTGGGAAAACGGTAAAGTGACTCCTGTAGGCGCTAACTCAAGTATTAAAACTTGGGAAGGTGACCAATGGAAAATTGGTGGTGGAACAACTTGGGGTTGGACAAGCTATGATCCAAAATTAAACTTGATCTATTACGGATCAGGTAACCCATCTACTTGGAACCCTGTCCAACGTCCAGGCGACAACAAATGGTCTATGTCATTATGGGCTCGTGATGCAGACACTGGTGCTGTAAAATGGGTTTACCAAATGACTCCACACGATGAGTGGGACTTTGACGGTATCAACGAAACTGTTTTAGTTGATCAAGAAGTTAAAGGCAAAATGCACAAAACTATCGTGCATTTCGACCGTAATGGTTTTGGTTACACTTTGGATCGTGAAACTGGTGAATTATTAGTTGCTGAAAAATTCGACAAATCAGTTAACTGGGCTTCACACGTTGATATGAACACAGGTCGTCCACAAGTTGTTTCTAAATACTCTACCGAACAAAACGGTGAAGATGTTAGAACTGATGGCGTATGTCCTGCTGCATTAGGTAGTAAAAACCAACAACCGGTTTCTTACTCACCACAAACAGGCTTATTCTACATTTCTGGTAACCACCTATGTATGAACTACGAACCATTCGAAGTTTCATATACTGCTGGTCAACCTTATGTAGGTGCTACGTTAGATATGTTACCAGCAGGTGCTGATGTTTTAACTGGCAAACCAGATGGTACAACTAACTTAGGCCAATTCACTGCGTATGACGCCAAAACTGGTAAAATCGCTTGGTCAAACAAAGAACCATTCTCAGTTTGGTCAGGTTCAGTAGCAACTTCAGGTGGCATTGTATTCTACGGCACTTTAGAAGGTTACTTGAAAGCGGTTGATGCTAAAACAGGTAAAGAATTATATAAATTCAAAACACCTTCTGGCATTATCGGTAACGTAAACACTTGGAGCTATAACGGCAAACAATATGTTGGCGTTCTTTCTGGTATTGGCGGCTGGGCAGGTATCGGTATTGCTACTGACTTCGGTAAACAACTGGAAGAAGCTCAAGCTAAAGCAGCAGCTGAAACTGATCCAGTGAAAAAAGCCGATCTAGAAAAAATAGCATTGAAAATATCTCAAGAAGGCTTGGGTGCTAACGGTGCTTATGCAAGCTTAGGTTCTTTCACTAAGCAAGGTGGCGCATTTACTGTATTTGCATTACCAAGCAACTAATCTATCTTTTTAGACTGATTATTAAGAGCCTTGGCTATTTTTATAGCCAAGGCTTTTTTTATTCGCAAAGGTTATAGTAATAAATCTTTTTTTATTTTTTAAGCCATTCATATTCTCTAAATCCGTAACATCCCATGCCATGAAATCACTGTTAATTTATTACATTATTTCATTCACTATCTCGTCATCATGTATTGCCAATACTGACGACGTGCAAAACAATACACAACAATTAACTATAAAAATAAATAACGCATTACAGCTTTCATCAGGAATTGAAACAACAACCTTAGAAGCCTACAATCAGCAAACTGAATTTATTGCTTATGGAAAAGCTGTTAACTTACACCCTTTACTGGCACTGCGAACTCGCTATTTACAAACGATAGCTGAAAGTAATCGGGCTTTAGCAAAATTCAAACATGCCGAACAAACGATCAACCGGCAACAAGATTTATTTAAAAATGGAGTTAGCTCAAAGCGGAATTTACAAGAACATCAAGCACAATGGCATATTGAAAAAGCACAAGCTGATGCCAGTAATTTTCAAGCAAAAGCTATTATTGATGAAGCTATATTAGTGTGGGGCCAAGCCCTAACTGATTGGGCATTAAACAGTAAATCTGATAATCTGAGTGACTTTATTTCTGGACAACGAAAACTACTACAGATTACCTTACCCAGCAATAAACACTTAGCAGAGACCATTAAAACTATAGTTGTTGATACTACAGGTAATCGGAACCTAGCTCACAAAGCAGACTATATTTCAGCAACCGAACTGACTGAATCGATCACACAAGGTGAAAGTTATTACTTTCAAAGCACTGACAAAAAAATCAAAACAGGTATGAACATAACGGCCTGGATACCTGAAAATGATAAATCAGACACGGGCGTTAATATTCCGAAATCAGCTTTAATCTGGAATATGGATCAGGCATTTGTTTATATAAAAACGGATGAAGAAACTTTTCACAGAAGAATCATAACGCAGTATACAGCTTCGAATAACGGCTATTTTGTTGCCAATACAATTGAACCTGGCGAAAAAGTAGTTACTAAAGGCGCACAAATGTTGTTATCTGAGGAGTTACGTGGACAAATCCCCAGTGAAGATAATGATTAACTAATTAACATCCGATGCAATGGACTATCATTAGCTATAGATAGTTTTTGATCTGTATCAGTCTTACCACATTGCTCTATAAGACCGGATAATTGAGAAACCTGAATAGCATGCCCCTGAACGAATTTTTCTGTAATAAGCAAAACCTCACCCCCAATTATTTCAAAAGCAACAGCAAGACCCTTATTTAAGCCCTTTAAGGCAGACTTTTTCAGAGATGGCTGTAGTTTCTTCAATATAAAATAAGGAATCAGCCAGGTCATTGCGATTAATAGCCCACTATGAATTGTAAAATCAAGGCCTAAATAATGATTGTCTGTCATATTACTGACGTAATAACCCATAAACACCTTATAACCTACCCATGACATAGCGGTTAGCGGTAAGACTATTTCACATAATCGCATACATTTTAAAAACAATCGTTGTAACACGTTACCCGGATTAGCCAATGCCATTCGAGTGGCTAACTCAGCCTGAGTCTGAATAATTTTTGGTGCTTTTTCTCTAATAATTGAAACATCATTTCTAAAAGGGGCTATTGGAAGCCCCATCAAATTCATATTAATAATAAACTCATCCAAACCATCATCAAAAAGTCCTTGCGCCCAAGCATCCCATAATGAATAATTGGTTTTAAAAGCATTAACCATCAGATCAGCCGCATGTTCTGCATAATACGCAGCTGACTGCTTCAAAGGCCATTCAAATCCTTGCCGTAGTAACTTAACTGTATGTTGCCACTGATTTATCCATAACTCAGTTATCGGCTCCAACTTCACTTCAGCGCCTAACAAAGCGGCTGTATTCAATAATTTTTGTTTTAACTCGTCTTTGTGGACTTGCAGGCTTCTTTGCTCTAATTGAGAAACAATATGTTCTGTCGCTATCGATGAAATAGTTGATTTCAATAATCCGAACTCATCCGTATGATCAGTGTCCATACAAACTGTTTTAAAAATAACGGGTTCTACAAAATGAGCTTTTTGTAACTGCCGATTAAAATCCTCATACTGCCCTAACTGTCCTCTATCCCATTGATTAAAAACAAACAGCCAGGCATGACGAGCGCCTTCAGCAAGCAATAATCGCCAAGCTTTATCATCTTTATAACGCTCCGGACTAACCACATAAATCAATACATCAATATGTGGCAACCACTGAAGAACCAACTCTTTATTACTCCGTTCGGTACTATCAAAGTCGGGCATATCTATCCAAACTATACCTTTATTACTCTCATCGTCATGCTGAGAAACATTAATGCTAGATAATGGCAAATGCGCCGGTAATTTATCGATAGCAAGACTGTAATGATGATATAAAGTAACCTCTCGGGAAGTTGGCCTCGCAATACCAGCACGGGCAATATCTTTACCTGCCAAACGATTGAGTAATGAACTTTTTCCAACACCAGTACCCCCCATAAAAGCCATAATAAGAGGTCTTGTAACTGCACCAACTGTTACATCAGAATTTGAGAAAAAGGCATCAGGCTTACGGGAGTCAAATTGACTTATTTCAGTTGCCACGCCATTATTAATCCACCCAGAAAGGCCGGCTTGCTCAGCCCATTGACGTGTTTTTTGCACCAATTCAGAGTAATCGTAAACCATATCGCTTTTCTGTAAGTTGAAGCTCTGCCGCCTTTAATTGCTCGGAAGAAATATTAAAATAAGTCGTTGTTGATAAGTGCTCGGGTAAACTTTTAAGTTGCTTACCAATACCCTCAGTGAAAAGAAGCTGTTTAACCGTCTTTAGTTGATGCGCTTTCAAATCATGCTCAACTTTGTGCATGTAACTACCTATTGCACTTTCAGTTAATAAAGAAGTAATTGTTAACATTGCAGGCGCAAAGATTAAATCATGTACACCAATACCCCCCATGTGCAGTGTAAGAGCAATGCCTGCAGCATCAGCAGTCACTCGTGTAGCACGTAAACTATTTAAAACCAATGGCTGCTCTTGTAACTTGTAATACAAGTTCTGGGCAGTCTTCTCAACATCTTGCTGGAAAACGATATGGTAACTTTTGGCTGTAGCACTATAACTTTGTAAGATATCCGGCTTTTGACGCCGTAACAAACTACTTAACTCTTTCCACCATAAGCGTTGATGACCTTCTTCAGCATTATCCAGCAACCTGTCAGCAACGTGAATCATTAAATGCTCAGCAATTTGATTCAATAAAATTAACTCTTGACTGCTATCAGCAATATGTAGCCTTTTTCGCCCTAAAGTCATTATTTTTCGCATAGGCCATGTGATGACTTTGCGAGCACTGGTCAAGATTCCTGCCAAACCAGGAATCTCTAACAATGTTAATAATTCCGCTAATGCCTGTTGAAAAGTTTCGTAATGACGGGGATGATTTAGATAATCACGCTGGTAATTTTCTAACGCCTGACCAATAGCCTCATCGATTAAATTATTCCAATCATGCAACAGATTATGTTCTGCAATAACAGGCTCAACCCAATTTTTCCAATATTTTTGGAGTAATTCTTGTTCAAATTGCGACTGTTTCTTATGATCAACTTGAGTTGCTAAAACACTAAGCAGTTCTGATTTCTGTGACGGCCAAACTGGCAATCCAGTCTGTTTTTGATAATACAAAGGAACAACTTCTGGAAAACCATCTTTCCGTGCAAGTCGCCATTTTTCTTTCAGTGACTCGATTAATATGTTTTCAGAGCCTTCATTCACCTTATTTAAACAAATAATGGTCGGCTGATGCAGTGCTTCAAGCGCTGACATAATGTCCCAAACGGATTGATCGGCATATTTCTCTTTACTTACCACAAGAATGATTATATCAGCGAGTGCTATGGACCTAATAACACCTTCTCTATAGACAACGGAATCTATCGAATCAAAATCCGGTGTATCCCATAATACGCATTTAGGCACGCATAAGGCTTCAGAATCAGTCTCAGTCAACGAATAGCAATCATGTCGAGTTCTGGGCATTAAAGACTGTTGCATTTGCTGAAAACGGCCAAAATAGCGCTGCAATGCACTACAGTCTTTTTGACTGACACCCACACAAAAACCTTGGGGATGAATGGTATAACCTGCCAGCGGACTTACTTCAGCCACATTACTATTCAACAATACATTTACCAATGAACTTTTACCCGCTTGAGTTGGGCCAACTATGGTAATCTGCAATGGTTTTTCGGGAGAAGAATTGATTAGATAACCCTTACGCATAAAGGCTTCAGTTAAAATCAACTCATCAACTCGCTGTTGATAGCTAAATTTATTTGCCTCATTACAAGATTGACTTAAAATTGTCTGGTAACGCTGATTTAATAATTGTATAAATTCCAGCATATAAACTTAGCTCAGAGTTATAATATAAAACCATTTTACTTTGTTTGATGATATGGCGTCATAAATACCTTATCATGAATCTGTATCTAACTTTGAGGTTATCTTTAATGAAGAAACTATCCACTGCACTACTTATCATTGCCTGCACAACTTTAATTGCTTGTGGTAAAGGACAAGAAATAAACGGCCACAACACATCAACTGCTTATCGCTCAGTAAAAGCGCTCAAAAATAAATTACCACCAGAAACACGAATTGAATTCGAAGTTTCATTCTGGACCATAAGAGATGCAAAAAAAGATGATTCTGATTTTCTCAATGCGGTTGATGGAAAAACACCTGAAGAAATTATTGCCCTAGGTAAAGAAATCTATCAAGAACGTAAGGCTTCCGGCTTTAAAGCTTATGAAGAATTCAATAGCTGGGAACAAATGATTACTAAATTCAGTAAAGACAGATCTGATCAAGATAATCGTAGAAGTAAATCAAAAGAAGCACAAGAAACAGATAAAGCTAATGATGTGCTATACAAACTTTAAACAAACGTATACTCGAACTTTTGATTTTATCTGATTAGATTATCTTATATTACCAAGGCAAGGCTTTCTGCTTAACTGCTTTTTTATCAACATCAACCAAACTTGATAAAAAATGACTTGCCTCGGTAATAGTATGCTCCATTGCCTGAATAAGCTGAGAGATATCAACGCTAATTTCAATAAAGTCATGCTGGAGCGCCGCAATAGCACGTGCATTAAGATTATGTTTCAAATATAAAACCTGATCTTTAAATGCTGCCAGCACGGGCTGTATTTTACTTTCAGCTCGTTGCATAGCTTTAATGAGTCGCGAGTAATTTTGTCTTGCCGCTTTTAACTGCTGTTTACTACTAGCTCGTAAAGCACGATTACTATATTCATTCAACTCACTTTCCCATTCAACAAATAAGGCTTCACTTACTTCCTGTATCGCCCTGATTTTAGTACTGACAGCATCAGATTTTGATCGACAGAACTGGTATTGCCTATTAAGTAAATGATACCTATGATCCAAAGAAGCTTCATTGGTATGAATTAAACTCTTAAAACGCTCCAATGTTTCTTCGAATTCTTCTTTCGTTTCTTGAAGCTTATTACAAGTCTGTTCAACTTGATAAACAACAATTTCTCGCTTGTGTTCACCGATAGATTCTCGGGTGCAGTAATAAGCCTTTCTAATTTTTTTAGAAAAAAAACCACTGACTACCGTCAACATAGAAGAAAAATGATTGTTTTTTGTCATGTGGGGTCTTAAATTAAATGATGGAAAGCGAAGATGAATGTAGGCTTTAACAGTAAGTAAAGTTTACTATAAAAGTCTTTTTAGTGGTGACCAAATGTTAATAGCAAAGAGCCATCGATTCGTCTCAATCGACTATTCAGTGGTCATTTTTAAATATCCCTTTAAGTGGCTGGAATTTAGATGACAATCAGTTTATGATTAAAGCCAGTGTTCGCCGTATTTTAGAGTCATTTCCAATTCATTTAGCAATGACTTCTTCAGCCCATTTTTCTTGTAGCTGCTTTGTCAGTCTTTAAGGTTATTACGATTTTTTATTAAACTGCTTTTTAAATGCTTGTACAAAAACAACTGACCCACCCACTTCCCTATTTCGCTGATAGTTCGATACTTTTTTCTTTAATCGTAGACCAACCTTGGTCTGTTTTTTTAGATAGTGGTTTTCCTCATTGTAACCAAGGACGCTACGACATTCTGGCTGCTGACCCCATTTGCACGCTGATAACAAAAGATAATATTACTGAAATAACTCAAAATGATTCAATCACAAGATCTACGGCTGATCCCTTTGAATTACTGAAAGAACAGCTCTTACCATCCTTAGAAGGTTATGACGATTTACCATTTAATGGCGGCGCCATCGGCTATTTTTCTTATGACCTAGCAAGAAGACTTGAATCACTTCCTGTTATTGCTGAAGATGCAGAACATATTGCACAAATGGCTGTAGGTATCTATAACTGGACAGTCATCGTTGATCATCATAAACAAGAAAGCCATCTGGTTGGCTATGACTGTGACCCACAAAAATGGCAGCAATTACTAGCCCAATTTAGTCAATCACCTAATAAGCCAACATTTAACTCATTCAAAGTAGTTAGCGCAATTAACTCCAACATGAGTAAAGCTGACTATTCACACGCCTTTACTCGTATAAAACACTACTTAAAAGAAGGTGATTGTTACCAAGTAAATCTGGCTCAACGATTTACCGCACAGTGTGATGGTGACCCTTGGACAGCTTATGTAAAATTACGCGAATTGAATGCTGCACCCTTCAGTTGTTATTTGAATTTACCGGATATTCAAATTTTAAGTTCATCACCCGAACGATTTTTAAAGCTAACCAATCGAAGGGTCGAAACTAAACCCATTAAAGGTACCCGCCCAAGAAAACTTAATGATATTGAAGACCAACAACAAATCAACTCACTTAAAACCAGTCATAAAGATAAAGCTGAAAACTTGATGATAGTAGACTTGCTCAGAAATGATATCAGCAAGACCTGTAAGAAAGGCTCCGTAAAAGTACCACTCATATTCGATGTAGAAAGTTACGCCACCGTGCACCACCTAGTAAGTACCGTGACAGGCCTGTTGGCAGATGATAAACAGGCATTGGATTTATTAAAAAGCTGTTTTCCTGGCGGCTCAATTACTGGCGCACCCAAAATTCGAGCGATGGAGATTATAGAAGAACTGGAACCTAATCGTCGTGGGATTTATTGTGGCGCTATAGGTTATATAGGATTCAATGGCAACATGGATACCAACATTGCTATCAGAACGCTCGTTCACTCCCACAGCACTATCCGTTTTTGGGCAGGTGGTGGTATTGTCAACGATTCAGTTATGGAAGATGAATATCAGGAAAGCTTTGATAAAGCCGGTGCCCTGCTTAACCTATTGCAACAATTAACTGAAAGATGATTGTCGTCAAACTGGGTGGAAGTCTGGCAAAATCCGGCCTATTAGTTAACTGTTTACAAAAACTGAATCAACACTATAAAAACAGTTCAGTTGTTATTGTGCCCGGGGGTGGAGCTTTTGCCGATCAAGTGAGAAGCGCACAACAACAATTTCAATTTAATGATCACACCGCACACAAAATGGCACAATTAGCCATGCAACAAATGGCTTTATTAATAAACGGCCTCAACAATAACTTTGTTATTGCACATTCAGTTGCACTCTTGCCCAGCCTGCTAAAACAGCAAAAAACCATCATCTGGTCGCCTGATCTTAATGAGCTTGATAATGCCGGCATTAAACCCTCATGGGATGTCACTTCAGACAGCTTGTCTGCCTGGTTAGCCAGTACACTATCCGCTAAAGAACTTGTTTTAGTAAAATCAGCACCCATCAATAAAAATTATACGCTCAAGCAATTGGCTGAAGCGGACATCATCGACCCCAGTTTTTGTAATTATGTCAGTCAAGTTGATTATAAGGTGACTGTCATTAACGCCAACGAACTCTAAATGATTACACCGTTATCTAATTTCAAACGTTGTAAATTGCTCTTCAATTGGCCATTCAGACACTTCAACCTCATCAACTCGTGCAGTGATCGGCCCTTTGTTACTCCATTCAATGAATGACTCAATGCTACTGTTATCAGCTTGTGCCATTATTTCAACT
>CAIVQX010000012.1 GCA_903908165.1 uncultured Methylococcaceae bacterium
TACCCGTAAAACTATTGTCGACGAAGTCGGCGGTTTTTCGACACGTCGTTTTAGCGCTATGGATTATGATTTCTGGATTCGTCTTTCAGCTATCACTCAGAATATAGTCAGAGTACCTGAAGTATTGGCCTTTTATCGCTGTTCATTACGACTGGCGAAAAGGCATTAAAAATAGCGGATATCAGTCTCCTAATAAGCAATTTTCAGAATTATCCGTCAAAGTTGTATTTGTGTGCTTGGAACTTGGCAGAATGACATTCGCAAGCTATAGTTGAAAACAGGTCAAATCTTGCGTTGATAGGAAGAACTCCATTGAATTTAAGCCCTCGGCACACTGAAACAAGTACGCGAAGTTTTCGAGAACATAGGAACGGCGTACGCTAATGACCGTAATTATTAACCTCCCCCTTTGAAAAAGAAGGGGACTGAATAATTACTAATGACCATTAATATTACCAACCATCCGAGATAAGGAAACTTAATAATCAACAGTAGTCATTGGGTTGGTGGTTTATGCTGCTAATTGGTCAGGCTATACCTCAAACTGCTAACTGGAAAAGAAAATGACCGAGACATCAACCACTCCGCTTGTCGTTGATTTGGACGGAACACTGACACTCACAGATACTTTGGTCGAATCCATAATACAGCTTGGCAAACAACACCCCATGGATTTGTTTAAGCTACCATTCTGGCTGCTTAAAGGACGTGGCAGTTTTAAGGCAAGCATAGCGACTCGATCTACGCTACCCATTACAAATTTGCCTTACCACACAAACTTGATCAACTATTTGCAGAGCGAAAAACAAAACGGCAGGCAACTTATTCTTGCCACAGCTGCAAACAATAAGATTGCCAATGCCGTTGCAGCGCATCTTGATTTGTTCGATATTGTGATTGCCAGCAGTGAAAATCATAATCTTAAAGGCATAGTCAAACTGACAGCGATTCAGCAAACAGTCGGTTCAAAATTTGTCTATGCGGGCGATAACAAAGCGGACTTGCCTATTTGGCAAGCTGCGCAGGCAGCAATTCTGGTCAATACGTCGAGTAATGTCAGTAACACCGTGCGCAAAAACACCTCTATCGAGCTAGAGTTTCCGGCAGAAAATACTGAC
Organism: uncultured Methylococcaceae bacterium; assembly: GCA_903908165.1. Lineage (GTDB taxonomy): Bacteria > Pseudomonadota > Gammaproteobacteria > Methylococcales > Methylomonadaceae > Methylobacter_C. Next base: position 1,119 of record CAIVQX010000012.1, read on the forward strand.
ATCAGACTTTGGTTGCGGGCTTTGCGTGTGCATCAATGGTTTAAAAATCTGCTGTTATTCGTTCCTTTGTTAACAGCCTTTTCATTTCAAGAAATCGACAAATTACTGGCTATTACTTTAGCTTTTTTTGCCTTTTCCTTAACGGCGTCTGCAACCTATATGGGTAACGACTTATGGGATCTGGAAAGCGATCGTTCCCATCCCCGCAAGAAGTATCGACCATTTGCCAGTGCTCAAATATCCATTATAAAAGGAGTTGCGTTAGCGGCAGGATTATTGGTATTAGGGTTAATGCTTGCAGCAAATGTATCGCTGAATTTTTTCTGGATGTTGCTATTGTATCTGATGGTCACGATAACCTATACATGGACACTTAAAACCTATGTATTGATTGATGTAATTGTACTTTCATTGCTTTATACCTTGCGTATCATTGCTGGTTCAGTAGCAGTTGAGGTGCCGACCAGTTCCTGGCTACTGGCTTTTTCAGTATTTATTTTTTTCAGCCTCGCTTTGGTAAAACGGTGTTCAGAGCTGGTATCTTTGCAGCAAAGTGGTAAAGAAAACACTCATGGCCGTGATTATTGCAATTCTGATCTCGTTGTGCTTTGGCCTTTGGGCGTTGGTTCCGCATTATCCGCAGTCGTGGTATTCGGATTATTCATCAGTGCGGCCGAAACCCAAGTACGCTACGCCAGTCCGCAAGGTTTGTGGCTAGTAGCGATTGGATTGATTTATTGGCTGGCGCGGCTGTGGATTAAAACAGCTCGTGGCGAAATGCATGACGATCCACTCGTATTTGCAATTCGCGATTTCGGTAGCCGCATTACTATTATTGCGATGATTATGGCAACTCTCGCCGCTCACTTCTTCACCTTGGAATAAAGCATGCATATCGTCTTTGTTGCCATTATTAGTATTATTCTTTCTGTTGCTGCCCAGTTTTTACTGAAAGCCGGCATGTCGAGTATAGAAATAAAACAGGCATTTGCACAACCTTTAACATTACGCCTTCCTTGGATTGTGCTAACCAATGCATTCATTTTGGGGGGCTTTACACTTTACGGACTGGGTGCCGTGGTGTGGCTTAAGGTATTATCAACCTGGGATGTTAGCAAAGCCTATCCCTTGGTTGGACTTGGCTTTGGCTTGACTGTTCTGGTAGGCATGGCTATGGGAGAAAGCGTTACTGCACTTCGTGTGCTTGGAGTACTGTTAATTTGTGAGGGTGTATGGCTGGTAGCGAATTCCTGAAAATGAAGAATTTTAGAACAACAAACATCGAGAGTAGGCATACAAAAAAACTTCCATTGTTCATTTTGGCGGGAATATCATTGTTAATGGCAATTCATTTGCATTATAGATCACCAGATTTTCCCTATTCACCTGACAGCGCCAGTTATATTGAGCAAGCTAGAAACTTAGTTAATTCCGGCTCGCTTCTGACTACCCCTTATGGAATATCCCCTGGTAATTTAGATCAGATTGAAAACAAATTATTTCCAATAGGATTTGCAGTTGTTTTAGCCGCAATTTCTACATTTGGCTTCGATGCAAAAGATGTTGCTATTGAAATAAGTCATTGGTCGGCTATATTACTGCCATGGTTAATTTATTTCTGTTTTCGTGCTGCATTAGGTTCACGCAGTGCGTTAGCGATTGCCTGTTTAAGTTGTATATCGCCAAGCGTTCTTCTCAACTCACCGATGGGGTTAACAGATATGTTTGCTCTGGCACTTGCCATTGGCGCTATTAGCTTAACCTTAAACGCAAGATCAACCTTGGTGTTTATTTTTAGCGGGATACTAGCGGGCATGGCATACGCTGTTAGAAATGTGCATCTAGCTTTGTTAATTTCCATTGGCCTTTACTATTTCTATTTATGGTTTGCAGATAACACAAAAGACAGGCGTACTTTTTATAAGCATGCAGTTGGTCACTTCTTTGGGATAAGTATTATTGTATTTCCGATTCTGCTTAGAAATGTATACTTATTCGGCACACCAAATCCGTACAAAATGGCTCCGAGCACTATCGGCTTCATCGAAAATTTGAGAACTTATATTGAAGCATTAATCAAAGACCTAACTGCTTGTAGCGGATGTGCGAATTATATTGCTTGGTCGGTTCCAGGTTTGGTAGGGCTTATCTTGGTAGCAGGCTGTTTATGCTGGCTGTTCAGCAAATATGCTTGGTACAATTTGGAAACTGAAGGTAGAAAAATAATTGTCCTTTCTACTATCTATGCTCTTGTTGGTTCTTGTGTTGTTATTGCAGCACGAACTCACTATCAATGGGGCGAAGTCATCAGTATCAGACATACTTTGCAATACACACCTTTTTTTCTTACTATTATACTTATATCTATCTTAGGATATTCAACAGGACGGTTCACTAAATTTCTGGGAATGTTTAAGGTGATTTTAGTTGTCATTTTGATTTTTTTTCACATAAATTACGCTTTATTTTCAGAGGCATTTCAAAATAGAAATCATAATAACCCAATCATTCTCAACGCTTATGAAATAGGCAAAAACCATTTGTGCACAAAGGAGAATAATGTATTTTTAGTTTCGAATTGGTCGTATGTATTTCGTATCAAATGCGCTGCTCGCGTAAGGCAAATCGAACCAATCAATGTTACTTACAACAAAGACATGCAAGCTCTAATTGCTGCTAATGAGGGCTATGATGGCTTAATTGCTGCGATAGTTGACATAAAGCATAACGCAATGGGTAGACCGATTCATATTGGTTTTTTTCCCGGTAACTTTGGTCTAGAGGCACGCAATTTCCCATTGCCAAGTACTAATCAACAAAAATTACTTGATTCAGGTTGGGCAATAATTCGCAACGATGAGCATGGACTTCTCATTCAATACGAAAAAGATATGCTGTAAACTAAAATCCTCATAATTTTTGATGATTGGTTGTGCTTATTATAGGTACACTAAAAGCTGACTTGATTGGTGAGCTGTCCTATGTTGCTTTATCACTGAAGGTCTCTATATTACCAATCGTGTTCGGCTCTTTGGCATCCCATTTAAAACTATTTTATTGAACAAACTTATATGAAATATAAATCAATAAACAAAGATATTGCCATAATTGCCATTCTTGCTCTTTGCATGGCAATTGGCAGCTATCTACTTTCTGGCTGGCTGAATGATCAAATGCAAAACACGCTCGTTTGGGTTAGTGACCGGTGGTTTGATGCAGATATAGATCGAATTTATTTACTTATGACGGATCGTTTAAGCGATGGCTATGATAGGTCTTCCACACACCCATTATTTTCAATAATTGCATATCCGACGATGCAAGCTATGACATCGATATTAGGAATTGGTCCGCCTAGAGCTTTACGGTTGATTATTGCAATATCGGCAGCGTTGTGGATCGTATGCCTATACAGTACTATGAGACTAATAGATTGTAAAAAGTTTGACGCAACTGTTTTTTCCATACTTGCCGCCTCCAGCTCTTCATCTATTTTCTGGTTTGCAGTTCCGGAAACATTTGCCATGGGTTCAATATCTATCTTAGTTTCTTTAGTTTTTATTGCTTTTACCCGTTTTAGAAAAATTAACTGGATCTGGTATATACCATTAAATATTTTTACTTTGAGTATTACGATTACGAATTGGATGGCCGGTATAACGGTTACTTATATAAAGCTCCCATTTAGAAAGTTTATAGTCACCTCAGTTTTGGCTTTGACGGTTGTTCTCTGCCTTTGGCTTATCCAGTCTGCAATGTTCCCTTATGCTCATCAATTAATTCCGAATGAAAGTCGTTTTATGTTAACGGCCGCAGCTGGAGGCGTACTAAATTCAGTGAAAGCAATTTTTGCGCACAGCATGATAGCACCTGCCTTATCGCTACGTGGTGGTGGAGTGATTTTATCATTTCAAGGAGCTGCACTTGGATCCGGCAGCGTTTGGGGAGCAATTGCACTTATTCCCTGGATTTTGCTTTTATGCCTAGGTGTCCGAAGTTTTTTTATTGCACATATTGACCCGAGCTTTCGCTTGGCTCTAGTGATAATTCTAGTCGGCCAAGTTATTTTGCACTTGATATATGGTAATGAAGCATTTTTGTACTCATTGCATTTTTTACCGCTAATCATTATATTCGCAAGCTTAACAACTCTAACTCGTTATAGGAAAGTAGCTTTAGTTCTTGCATTGTTACTGATTCCTTTAGCTTTTATGAATAATGGAGCACAGTTTAAAAAATCAGGTATTTGTCTTGGAAAACTTAGGCTACAAAAAGCTTTATCTGAAGATGAACAAAAAATGCTTAAGGATTCACCTATGGGTTTTGATTCAAAATATAGATGCGGTATCTAAATTTAATTTCATAAAGACAGCTTATAAATAACATATCCCAGTGAGCGAATATGGCCTTCACGCATTCTTTGCCAAGATAGAGTTATTAGCCATATTACATTTCATGTGAAATGTAATCTTATGCTTTGGTAAAAATAACTTTCCGAAATCCATTTAACTACCACTTCATCCAATGATTAACGGCTACGTTGCCCATATTGATATCCGGATTTTACTGACAAATACAATTCATTTTTATTGGTGTAATTTTGTCTGCGCATAGCTTAAATACTTGGAAAAAAGCCCTTTACTAATATTAAATGACATGAACAACTCTCAAAGATATCCGCTTATCTCCATCATCATGCCTTGTTATAACTCCGAACCCTTTTTGGAGGAAACCATCAAAGGCGTTTTCCGTCAAACCTATCCTCATATTGAACTGATTATTGTTGATGATGGATCGACAGATCTGAGTCCTGCCATATTAAATGAGGCTTTAAAGAAAAATTCAGCACTAACAATTCTCAATCAAGAA
>CAIVQX010000013.1 GCA_903908165.1 uncultured Methylococcaceae bacterium
TATAGAAGTAACCCATGATTTGGCTACCTTAAAAGCCAAGTTACATGAGTTATTACCCAATGAAAGTATTGGCGTTAGGTCCTCACAAAAAAATATCGTGCTCAGTGGTGAAGTGTCCACCTTAGCTAATATGCAAAACGCAATACAATTGGCAGGCAGCTTTTTAGGTTCTACAGCTACGCTAGGTGTCGGCAATACTGGTGGTTCTGGCGGCAATGGTAATATTAATGTTGCTACCAATACCGCCCAACCAAGAGTCGATCCAAGTGCCAGCGGTGTACCCCAAATTATAAATTTAATGAGTGTAGGCGGCGCCCAGCAGGTGATGCTGGATGTTAAAGTCGCCGAGATTAATAGAACTGTACTAAAAGGGCTGAATGTACATTTTAGTGCGTTGCAGACCTCTAATAATTTTTCTATCGGGGCCATTAATGGAGGTGGTGTTTTAAATCCTACCAGTATTGGTGGATTACTTAATCCCCACAGCTTTAGCGCCGGCGCTGTATTTTTACAAGCAATCAGCGGTGAATTTATTTTCAACCTAACTATCGATGCTGCCAATGAACAGGGTTTGGCAAAAATTCTGGCACAACCCACTTTAACGACCTTGTCAGGGCAGACAGCAACCTTTCTTTCGGGTGGCGAGTTCCCCGTACCAGTACCGCAAGCAAGTGGCGGTAATGGCGCCATTACCATCGAATTTAAACAATATGGCGTTGGCTTAAAATTTGTCCCCATTGTATTAGATTCCGGGCGGATTAATATGAATATGAATATCAGCGTCAGTGAACTCTCACAAGATGCCAGTGTGATAGCCCAAGCAGGGACTAGCAAAAGTGAATTTGCTATACCATCACTCACTAAACGGGAAGCCAGTAGCACCTTAGAGTTGGCAGATGGGCAAACCATGAGTATTGCCGGCCTAATCAGCGAAAAAATGAAAGAAAGTATTAATAAATTCCCCGGCTTAGGAGATATACCCGGCTTAGGTATTTTATTTAGGGACTCAAAGTTTGCGAAAGACACAACAGAACTGGTCATTTTCGTCACCCCCCGTTTAGCCAAACCGGTACTGGCAAAAAATGCCCAATTACCAACCGACAGTTTTATTGAGCCGGATAATGTTGATTTTTTCGTCTTAGGTAGAACCGAATCCAGAAAAGTCAGAAACCGTTGGATAGATAAAGATGTTGCCACTCATAGTAATAAAGGTGGTCTTGATGGCGACTATGGTCAGCAGTTAGTAGTAGGAGGTCAATAATGCAAACGCTTAAAAAAGGTAAGGCAAGCCATTTACTGGTATTAATACTTGTGACTGGCTGTGCCGAATGGAATTCAGTACCGACCGTCGTCGATCAAAATCATGGCCGTGCTTATACAGCCATGGTTAAAAATCAAACGCTGTGTCCTGAGCATGGTCAAAAGGCTAAAGATCCGAAGCTGTGTCCTGAACATGGTCCGGTTATGGCCATGGATGGACAAAAAGCCCAAGGCAACATCATCACCTATCGGCTATCACCACATAATACTAAAACTGATGGTAATGCACGTCTTGAAGACTCAAAGATAGGTGCACAGTATTCCGGCGGGACGGGTGCAATGAGTTCGAGTACAGGTTCAAATTAAACAAATGAATCATCTTCAGTTGAGACATAGATCCAGTTGTCAGCGTAACGGAGCAGGGTAATGCAAATAAAATATTCAAGGCATCAGCGGGGTGTTGTGACGGTATTAGTCGCTATTACTCTACCAATACTGTTGTTTATTATAGGAATGGCAGTGGATTTTGGTCATGTCTTTGTCAATAAAACCCGCTTGCAAAATGCTTTGGATGCATCGGCCTTAAGCGCAGCGATAGCGATTAATGCCGATGTTACTCATAATGTAGCAGCAGCCACGGCAAAAGGCATCGAGACATTTAACTTATTTAAAGCGACCACGGGTAATACTGAACTGGCAAATTTGAATTTAGCGTCTTCGAATTTTGAGTATTCTAAAACCTTATACCCTTGGGGTACCTTTAACCCAGCAACGGATAACTTTGCTTTTGTGAGAGTCACTTCAACCAACATGTTGAATGTAACACCCTTGTTAATCAGGTTTTTTAGGCCTGATGATATTGCAATTCCAGCCATTGCTACTGCGGGTCCAGCAGGACAAAATTGTAGTCTGGCACCATTAGTAATATGCCCACCCACTACTACGCCAACAAATGGAACACCGTCGATTGGATGTAATACCCTAGGTTGTAATGGCTTACCTTATAAAACAAAAATTTGTTTAAAGGGTGGAACAAATGCAGCTAAACAGAATACATGCCAACAAGATACCAGTTTACCTAATGGAAACTTTGGTTTATTGAAGTTTAATGGATTTTCAGGGGGTAGCGATATAAGACAGCTTTTAGCGGGTACTGTTGATACCTGTACAAATACTGCTTCATGGGAGAATGGAAATAAAGTAGGTCCAGTAAGTCAAGGAATAGCCAAAAGGTTTGCAGCGGATCTGGTACAAAATGAATATAAACCTCCAACCTACCCTGTGTTTCCCCCTCAAGGATTCTATCCTCAGTATGTTTCAGATACTAATACACAACTTACTCAAAATCCAATACCAGCAGGTATTAGAAATAAGAGAGTAATGGCAGTTCCGGTTGTTAATGACTGTAGTGTCGCAACACCTACAATTATTGCCTCTAGTTGTTTTTTTATTACACAACAAGCCACACATCAGGGAACTGTAAATGAAATAATCGGCGAATTGACTAGCCAATGCCCCGGCCCTGGAAATTTTAGTCCTGCAAATGCTACATTATTTGCTCCTTATCTTATTGTTTTATTTAAAAGTCCGGGTAGTAGCGACTCATGAAAACGCATAAACAAAAAGGCTCCTCCACCGTAGAATTTGCCCTAGTAATACCGTTGTTGCTTTTATTGATTGTTATGGGCTCAGAATTTGGAATTATGTTTTATCGCTTAAATGCTTTGACCAAATCAGTCGATATAGCAACACGTTATTTGTCGGATATAGAACATTCATCAACAGCCACTGCCAAGAATTTGGCTGTTTATGGTAACCCCACAGGTACTGGACCAGCTATTGTCCCTGGTCTTACGGTTGCTAATATTGTCATCAGCAATCCGAATGCCCAGCATGTTGAGGTCGCTGTTACTTATGATGCCCAATTAATATTGGGAGGTACCTTAAATGCCTTGATGAACTATGGTAAAAAAATATTGCCAGCTCCCGTTGGAGGGAATGGAGTCACTGATTTTATGACGCTTAAAGCCGCTAGTGTGATGAGGTACACCCAATGATTAATAAACGTTACCAGAAGGGTGCTGAAACGGTCGAATTTGCAATAATTGCCTTACTTTTTTTTGCAATACTATTTGCCATTATAGAATTTGGCAGAGCCATGTTCGTTTGGAATGCCTTAACGGAAGCAACCCGTCGAGGCGCAAGGATGGCGGTGATTTGTCCTTATCAAAGCCCAATTCCAAAACAAGTAGCTATTTATGATGTGATTGCCGGTTCTCTAGGAACCAGCCCCATCATTGCAGGCTTAACACCGGAAATGATTAATGTCAGGTATTTGGATGAAACAGGCGTTGCTACTGCCGATCAAACACTGATAAATTTTGTGCAGGTAACCCTCTCCGGGTATACACATACGTTAATTATTCCTCTCTGGGGTAGTTTACTAACAACACCGCCATTCACTACCACTTTGTCTTCTGAAAGCTTGGGTGCTGTACCCACTATTCCACCAGCCACACCTGAACCAACGGCTTGTAACTTCTAAAGCTGATGGGTAATAGTGTGCGATTAATCTTTTAAATAACCGATAACCACCATGGCAGAAACTAAAATCAATGTAATCTTGATCGGTGATAATCAGCAGTCGCTTGCAAAACAACAAGCTATTCTTTCAGGTCTGGCTGATTGTAATTGCAAGATTATATGCAGTAAAACCATCATTGATGCTATGGCTAAACAAACGCAAGATGAACAGGCTATTGTTATTATTAATTTAACGGACAATAGCTCAAAAGAATTACAGTTTTTAAATGAACTTAATGGTAAAAAAGCGGCCATTATCATCATTGGTGATCATGATAATGTGAGTTTGTTAAGTCTTGCAATTCGTGCCGGCGTTAAAGATTTTATTGACGCCAAAAATTACGAAGCCCAACTTAATACAGTGTTTTGTAATGTTAAGAAAAGTATCACGCAACAATATAAAAGCAGCAACACAAAACGTATCAATGCAATTATCAATGCCAAAGGCGGAAGCGGTGCCAGTTTTATAGCCAGTAATATCGCTTATGTGCTGTCAAAAGACACTCACTTAAAAGTTGCTTTGCTTGATTTGGATGTACAGTTTGGCTCTATCGGACTTAATTTTGACAAGACGCCTAAATACACCTTAACGGATGGGTTAGCCGTTATTGACGATTTGGATGCAATATCCCTTGAAGCGTATATGGTCAAATACAGTGACACATTGAGCTTGTTGATGCCATCACCCACTGAGATTCTTTTACCCGGCGAAGTGGATGTTAAGGCTTTACAAAAAATGCTGGATTTACTAAAAACTCAATACAGCCAGATAATTGTTGATTTACCCAGATTAATTGATCCAGTATCCAGCATAGTGATGGAGCAGGCTAATCAAATTACCTTGGTACTTCAACAAAGTCTGGCTCAATTTCGGGATGGTCGCAGATTAATTCAAATATTAAATAAAGATCTGGATATGCCTCTGGAAAAAATAACCATTGTTGTTAACCGCTATGATCCAAAAAACAGTTTGCGGATAGAAGATTTAAAAAATATTGTTCACCATGATCAAGTTTACACCATTACCAATGATTATGAACGGGTTGCCAGTGCTTCAAATTTAGGAGTTCCCTTATGCGAATCATCACCGCATTCAAAGATTGCCCATGAGCTAAAAGAGCTGGCTAAAAATCTGGGTCAACTTGAATTTGAAACCCCAAAAAAGAAGTCGTTCAATATATTTAGCTGGTTTTGATTTTAAAAATTTTTTAGTTTTTTAAACCAAAGAGCAAAAAATGAATTTGAACATAATTGATTTCTTAATATCTCCATTTACCCAGTTTTTTACAGTGACTGAACGAGTTTATTGGGTTTATCTATTGAGTGCATTTTGGATAGCTTATGTATTATTTATCCTCAATAAATATAATTACTTACAATTTAGCGGACAGACAGGTGTGAGTGGTTTATCTAAGACTATTTTATGGCACCCTTCGGCAATTAATGATTATTTATTTTTTTATACGGATATGTTGTTTCGTGGAGCATTTATCGTTACCCTTTTTTCATCTCTTTCCATGGTGGTTTCTGGTTTGATAGAGGCGAAGTTGCAGGCCTTGACACCTTCGTTTAATGGTCGACTGGAAGGTCTGTATGGCATGACTGTTCTGATGACACTGGTGTTTGCTTTAGTTGCCGATGTCTCCTTGTATATTTGTCATTTTTTACAACACAAGATACCGTTACTGTGGGAATTCCATAAAGTACATCACTCTGCTCAAGTAATGACGCCCATTACGGTTTTTAGAATGCATCCTGTCGATAATCTATTAGTTTTTAGTTTAGGTGGCTTACTATCCGGTTTGGCCCTAGGTTGTGCCAATTTTCTAATGGGGCATGGAGTGGGTTATTACAATATCGCTGGTGTCAATGTCATTTTGATGCTGTTTTATTTGTTGGGCTACAATTTAAGACATTCGCATGTTTGGTGGAGTTGGGGGCCTTACATTAGCCGAGTGTTTATTAGTCCTGCGCAACATCAGATTCATCATAGTGCGGCACCTGAACATTTTAATAAAAATCTGGGGTTTACCTTTGCGTGTTGGGATGAATGGTTCGGTACTTTATATATACCAAAACAAAAAGAGATTATCAGTTTTGGCTTGGGTGAGGTAGAGAACAAAAAGTTTTCCACTTACTGGAGTTTGTATCTGATGCCCTTTATTAATGTGTTTAAGGGTTTTAGCTTGAAAATGCTCGGTGAGCCAAAACGCTATGTATCACTGTTGGTCTTTTTAAGTATCGTGGTACCTGCCATTTATCTAAACACTATACAAGTTAAGCCACTGATCTTACCCGTTTCTGTTTATTTGGAAGACATGACCTGGCAAGAAGTTAAAGATGCACTGGAAAATGGAACGACTACAGTGTTGGTGCCAACTGGGGGAACTGAACAAAATGGTCCTCATGTTATTTTGGGCAAGCACAATTACATAGTGAAATATACCGCCGGAAAAATTGCAGAAAAACTCGGTAAGACATTGGTTGCACCCGTAATGAACTATGTACCAGAAGGGGGCATCACTCCAGCAGATGGGCATATGAAATTTTCAGGAACCTTGTCAATTTCGGAAGGTGAGTTTGAAGCTGTTTTGGAATCTACAATACGTAGCTTAAAACAGCATGGCTTTACGACAATTGCTTTAATTGGTGACAGTGGTGGTAATCAAGCTGGGCAAGAAAAGGTAGCGGAATATTTGACCCGGTTGTGGAAGGATGAGGGCTTAAGAGTACTGAATGTTAATAAATACTACGACAGTAATTACCAAACCAATTATTTGCTGACCAATGGATATTCTTTACAACAAATCGGTGAACATGCGGGGATTAGGGATACTTCTGAATTGATGGCAGTGTTACCGGAGGGTGTAAGAAGCCAATTTAAAATGGATCATAGCCAGACAAATTTTATGGTAACGGGTGCTGATGGCGATGCCAGTGAGGCTAGTATTTTTTTGGGGCAGACATTACTGGATCTTAAAATTGAAGCTGCAACTAAACAAATTAGGGCTGCATTAGTTTTTCAGTAGTTCGCAGATACATTCAATAATCAAATACCTAGAATTACTAATTACATGATAACAATAAAGCCCAGTCCTTCAGCCAGAGCAATGATTCGTCAGTTATTGGGTTTTGCTGGTCTTTTTTATTTTGCAGTACAAATCGCTACCACACCGTTAGTTGTAGTGGATCCAGATATAGGCTGGCATCTTCGAGCAGGTCAATGGATGGTTGAAAAGGGTGCTGTAATAATTACGGACCCTTTTTCCCTTTATGGACAGGGCAGGTATTGGGTTGCTTATAGCTGGCTTTTTGAAATCATAGTTTATAGCTTGGTTAAGACATTCGGACTCGCCGGACTGTTTGTTTATACTGTTTCTCTGTCAATAGCAATTACTACAGTCTTATTGTTACTTATTCGTAAGATTGAGAAAAATCCTGTTGTTGCAATTTGTCTTACATTTCTGGCGATTTTGGCTATGGGCCCAGTACTTCAGACACCGAGGCCCTGGTTATTGACCATATTGTTATTTATTATTGAACTGGATGTCCTTATAACGGCTCGCCAAACGGGTAATTATCATAATTTACTGGCATTACCTTTATTGTTTGCTTTCTGGGCAAATATTCACATTCAGTTTATTTATGGTCTCTTTGTACTGGGTATTTTTCTGATAGAACCTTTGATAGAGGAAGTTCTTAGACCTCCCTTTACATTTAATAATATTAAGTCCGCTTTTAACTACCGACATTGGTTGATTTTATTAGCCTGTTTGTTTGCCACCTTGGCAACCCCTTATCATATTCACTTATACAGTGCGGTTTTTGATATCGTAAACCAAACAGGAGCTTACCGGTATATCTCTGAACTTCAGGCCATGTCTTTTCGTGATATTACTAATTGGCTTGTACTTGGTTTAACGATGTGGGCTGTTTACCTTTTAGGTCAAAAAAAAGAAGCCAGACCTTTTATAGTGTTGCTATTACTTACCGGTATTTTCTTGTCATTTCGTTCTCAGAGGGATGTTTGGTTTATCGTTTTATCAGCTATTATTATTGTTGCTACATCTCGCCCTTCACCTTCAGCAGAAAGTCGTTTTAAGATAAGAAAAGCCCACATGTTTGTCGTATTAACGATGCTAAGTCTTGTTTTGTTAATGAAAAAGCACAGTCTTTCAGATGTTGAACTTACTGAAACCGTAGCCAAAAAATATCCTGCTAAAGCTTTACAGATTATTAAAACCCAAGGTTATTTAGGTCCGCTTTACAATCATTTTGATTGGGGTGGTTATTTAATCCGGAACCTACCAGAATTGCCAGTCAGCATCGATGGGCGAGGCAACTTACATGGAGACGAACGAATTGAAAAATCCATTAAAACTTGGGGTGGTGCCCAAGACTGGGTGAATGATCCTAATGTGACCGGAGCCAAACTGATTATTGCTGATGTGACTATGCCTTTAACATCATTACTTCGTTTTGATAAGCGTTTTGACTTGGTTTATGAAGATAAAGTAGCTGCATTATTCGTTGCGAAACCAACCAAAATAAAATAATTCAGGAAATAATTTATGAATAAGTTAGCTGAGAATATAGGAGTATTGATCCATCGACTGCTTATAATGAATCGACGTGTTAACAAAATAGCATCTCATCTTACAGAATTTATTCCGAAAAATATTATTTCAATACTGGATGTTGGTGCCGGATCCGGAGAAGTTGCTAAAGCTATTTGTCAGTTACGTCCGGAATTAATAATTTCTGGTGTAGACGTAAAGATTAGAGAAAAAACCTTTATACCTATTACGAAATATGATGGTAGCCGCTTACCATTTGAAGATAATACATTCGATCTAATTATAGCTGTTGATGTATTACATCACTGCGTTGACCCAGTGGCTATGTTCAAAGAGTGTGTCAGAGTTTCTAAGAAATGGGTAATAATTAAAGATCATATTTGTGAAACACGATTAGATTGGATCTTGCTGAGACTAATGGATTGGATAGGAAATAGTTCCTATGGAGTCGTATTGCCCTATAACTATTTATCCTCTTCTGAGTGGGAATCATTATTTAATCAAACTGGATTAAAAATTATACGCAATAGGAGACATCTTGCACTTTATCCTATGCCGTTCGATTTAATTTTTGGTAGTTCACTCCATTGTCTTTTTTTACTCAAAAAAGAAGCTTCATATGAATAGTATAAAATTGACTATTCTTATGCCTTGTCTTAATGAAGCTGAAACTCTTGGTAAATGTATCGAAAAAGCAAACCTGTGGATTAGTGGTTGCGGTATGGAGGCCGAAATTATTGTTGCCGATAATGGCAGTAAAGACGGCTCTCAGGAGATTGCAAAATTGTTAGGTGCCGAGGTTGTTCCTGTTAAGGAAAAAGGATACGGTTCAGCTTTGTTCCATGGCTGCATGAAGGCTTCCGGAGAATGGATTATTATGGGTGATTGTGATGACTCCTATGATTTTAGTCAGTTAAATTTATTTTTTGAAAAGCTCCAAGAAGGATATGACTTGGTTATGGGTAATCGTTTTCTGGGAGGGATTGCACCGGGAGCCATGCCTTGGAAAAATCGTTATATTGGCAACCCAGTGTTGACGTGGATTGGACGCTTACTTTTTAGATGTCCGGCAAAAGATTTTCATTGTGGCTTGAGAGCTTTCAGAAAGGATGCTTTTTTACGTATGGATTTACGTACGATTGGAATGGAGTTTGCCTCTGAAATGGTGATTAAGGCAAACCTTTTTGGAATGCAAATTGCCGAAGTACCGACTACCTTATCTAGGGATGGTCGCTCTCGGCCGCCTCATCTTCGACCTTGGCGAGATGGATGGCGTCACCTCAGGTTTATGCTATTGTTCAGCCCGCTTTGGCTCTTCGTTATACCCGGCCTGATTGTTTCATTGTTGAGCTTTATCATTTATATAGCATTGTTCATTAGCCCCGTTCGTATTGGTAATGTTAGCTTCGATGTTCATACCTTATTTTTTGCCGGTGCTGGATTGGTCTTGGGATATTTGTCTGTTTCATTGGGTGTGGTGACAAGGATGATTGGTATCCGTCAAGGATTGCTGCAGGATGGGTTAATATTTAAAAAACTACATCTGTCTCCCGTACTTGAATTGGGTGGTGGAGCAGGTGTGTTACTCATTCTGGGAGGGCTTGGTTCTGGAGGTTATTCATTATGGGAATGGGGTAGTGTCGGATTTGGAGCTTTGCAGCCTGGGGAATTGCTAAGACAAGTTAGCTTATCTACCGTTCTGGTTTTAATAGGAGGTGCTACTTTGATGGTTTCACTGATTATGGGTTTTTTAGCGCTGCCAACTCGCAGCGAACGGGGATGAAAATAGTACTGATACTATCTTTATGTATCATTTTTAGTGCAGGTGCCTCAGTTTTCCTAAAATTGGGGGCTATGGGATTAGTTGAGCCTATTAATTGCTTGTCCGTTATCAGAAACAATATGATTTGGTTGGGTGGTTTTTGCTATTTTTCTGCTTTTCTCCTATACATCTATACTCTCAGGATTGTTCCTTTATCGCTTGCACAACCGGTAATCACCGCTGGAGTTTCATTAGTTACCGCTGTTGTTGCCGTTTTGTATATCCGAGAGTCAATGACATTTATAAACTGGGGTGGACTCTTGCTCATTTGTAGTGGAATTTTTTTGCTTTTTTCGGGGCGAATGTAATTTGAATGTCAAATCCATTGTCACTAAAGTTGCTTTTAAAAGTCTATAGTGGATTGACTTAACCTTACAGACTAATCTGATCAAAACTACTCACTTGTAGGTACTCTGTTTTTGCTTCGAGCGCGCCTTCTCTAACTAACCAAATCGTTTGAAAACCGGCTACTTTGGCGGCATCCAGTTCTTCTTTGATATCGGACAAAAACAATAATTGATCGGCGTCTATACCGATGCTTTTGGCTATATTTCTATAAGACTGTGGCTCTTTTTTACCGCCGATATGGGTATCAAAATAACCAGAAAATAACGGTGTTAAATCACCCTCATCCGTATGGCCAAATAATAACTTCTGCGCTTGCACAGAACCGGAGGAATAGACATACAAATCCAACCCTTTTGCTTTCCATTGTTTAAGATTTTCTACTGCATCGGGGTAGATATGACCTTTAAAATCGTCTTGTTGATAACCTGCTTCCCATATCAAGCCCTGTAATGATTTTAAAGGCGTCACCTTTTTATCTTCATCAATCCATTGAATCAGTTGGCTGATGACCTGCTCTGTATCAAGCTCGGTTCCAATTTCTTGACAGGTTACAGCCATTATTTTTTTAACCGACTCTTCGCCACTATTGCCTCTGACATAATCTGCCAGATTGGCGCGTGCATAAGGAAATAAAACGTCTTTAACAAAAGCAAGCGATGAGGTTGTGCCTTCAATATCAGTAACGATGGCTCTTATCATGATAGTTGTGCAAGGTATTGATCAAAGTTAGAAAACGTTTTGGCAATCTCACTGCCGGTAAAATTGGCGACCCAACCATCTGGTGTGGTAAATAATCTGATGCAGGTAAATTTTGGATTTTCACCCATATCAAACCAATGCTTGGTGTCGGCTGGGACACTGATTAGATCGCCTTGCTCACACAAAACCAAATACACTTTATCGTCGACATGCAAACAAAACAAACCACGCCCTTCGACAAAGAAGCGGACTTCAAAATCTTCATGAATATGTTCGGCCAGAAATTTTTGTCTGAAGACGGCTTTATCGGGATGATCAGGATTTAACTTAATCATATCGACCGATTGAAAATGATATTGCTGTTTTAATCTTTCTATGGAATCGGCGTAAGCGTTAAGCACAGTTGCTTGATCGGCATCGGTAGCCAGTTCATATCCGCTCGTCCACCGTTCAAACTGAACGCCTATGTTAGCCAGTTTTTTTTGGATAGCGGTAAAATCGGTATATTGCTCGCCGGATTGAGGTTGGTCATCAGGATATATTGTTAATGCGCTCATTGTTTTTTGGCTCCCTGTAATCGTAATTCACATTCAAATAAGAAATCCAATGCTTCCAGATAACGCAACGTTTCTTCTACCGAAGCACCCCAGGTATAAAGTCCATGTCCGGCTATAATATAAGCTCGGCAATCGGTATGATGATCCAAATAGGCGTTTACCTGCTCCGCCAAACGCGGAATATTCTGGTCATTTGCAAAAACAGGCACCACCATTCGACTTTCATGTGTAGTGATTCCGCTAAACGCTTTTAATAATTCATAGTTCTCGAGAACAATTTCTGTTTTAAAAATCTTCGAAATTAAGGTAGCATTGAGCGAATGCGGATGCAATATCGACTGAACGTCGGGGAAACGCTTATACAAAGTTGTATGTAGCACCGTTTCTGCCGATGGTTTTTTACCATCCAAGGAGTTGGCATCGGCATCGATGCGCATTATGTCCTCGGCTGTTAATTGACCTTTATGTTTGCCGGAAACGGTAATTGCGATAGTCCCGTTGGGTAGCCGAGCAGAAAAATTGCCACTGGTTGCTGGAACCCAGCCATGACTATCTATAAAACGACCTGCATCAATAAGGGTCTGCGCTGTATCAAAAAAAACATCATTCTCATTCATTAGGTTGATTTTCAGTTAAATAGTCTTATAGTTGCACATCAAACACACTAATCAAAAGGTATTTTATGCAGTATTTTCGTCTTTCTTTTATCGTTACCATCATTTGCTTGGGCATAGCAGCATATTGGGACGGAGCCAGAGGTGTCTTTATTGCACTGATACTCGGCATTCTGGAAGTGAGTTTATCATTTGATAACGCCGTTGTGAACGCTTCTATATTAAAGAGAATGGATGAACGTTGGCAACAGTACTTTTTAACTTGGGGAATTTTAATTGCCGTATTTGGCATGCGTTTGGTGTTTCCCATTTTAATCGTGTCAATGGCTACAGGTATTGGCTTTATCGAGGTTGGGGAAATGGCATTGCATAACTCATCGACGTATGCCTCGCATTTAAACGCTTCGCACATACAAATTGCATCTTTTGGCGGTATGTTTTTATTAATGGTGTTTTTCTCCTTTATTTTTGATGAAAGCAAGAAGTTACATTGGTTAGGCTATATCGAACAAAAGATGTCCAGCTTCGGTAAACTGCAATCAGTCGAGATTATTCTGGCTTTGGGCTTATTACTCATAAACCAAAACTGGCTACCCCCTGCTATCCAATTAAATGCCTTGGTTTCGGGTGTTTCAGGGGTTATTTTATTTGTTATTGTGGATAGTTTAGGTACGCTTTTTGAAGATGAAGAAGAGGGTGAAGAAGTGTCTGATGCCATTAAAAGAGGCAGCGTCATGAGTTTTATCTATCTTGAAGTCTTAGATGCTTCGTTTTCCTTTGATGGTGTTATCGGTGCCTTTGCAATCACCCAGGATGTGATTATTATTATGCTTGGCTTGGCGATAGGTGCCATGTTTGTTAGAAGTTTAACGGTGTATCTGGTTCGCCAAAGCGCCTTAGACAACTATGTATTTTTAGAACACGGTGCTCATTACGCGATTGGTGCACTAGCCGCTATTATGCTAATTAGTATGACTTATCATATTTCTGATGTGGTAACTGGTTCTATAGGCGCTGTGATGATTGGCCTATCGGTTTATTCATCTATTCTTTATAAAAATAAGAAAGCCTAAGCATCTAGCTGATTACTACTTACATTCTGCAATTTGAGAATCAGCAAGGTTTTTTATCATGCCTTGGCAGACTATCTCAAAGCAAATTGAAGCGGCAACTGGAGAGCCATTTAAAGTTGTGTCTACTCACCCACTTTCGGGCGGTGATATCAATACGGCCTTTCTTTTAAAAGGAGACCGTAAATCCTATTTTATAAAACTCAATAAGGCTGAGTTATCACTAATGTTTGAAGCCGAATTGGCTGGCTTGCAAGAGCTGGCCAAGACGCAAACCATTCGCGTTCCCATGCCTATTACTTGCGGGCAAGCATCTGAACAAGCCTATTTGGTACTGGAATATATTTTCTTTGGTAGTAAAAATAAAACCTCCGAGCGCTTGTTAGGACAGCAACTTGCGCTGATGCACAGACAACAACAACCTTACTTTGGTTGGCATCGCCAAAACACCATTGGTAGTACCTTACAATCTAATATTAAATCTGACGAGTGGCTGACTTTTTGGCGCGAACAACGACTTACTTTTCAATTACAACTGTTAGCAAAAAAGGGTTATACCGGTAAATTGCAGCTAGATGGTGAGCGACTATGTAGTGAACTGCCCCTATTATTTACCCAGTATCAGCCGCAAGCTTCTTTATTACATGGTGATTTATGGGCGGGTAATGCCGCGGTTGATCAACAAGGAAGACCCATTATTTTTGATCCTGCCTGTTATTATGGCGACAGGGAAGCCGACTTGGCGATGACTGAATTGTTTGGCGGCTTTAGCCAGGATTTTTATGCTGCTTATCAAAATGTTTGGCCACTCGAGGCTGGTTATGCTGTCAGAAAAACATTTTATAATCTATACCATATCTTAAATCACCTTAATTTATTTGGTGGTGGTTATTTACGACAAGCTGAAAGCATGATGTCACTCATCTTGTCGGAGATACACTAATCTTTACTGCTTAAGACACCTTAACTAATAACGAATACCCTTTTTGCAGTGCCTTAAGCGCGATTTTTAAGAAATCGACTGAAGAATATCTGTTTCTAAGGTATTATTAGCCCAGTTTTTTACTTTATTACGGTAGTACACTATGACACAAGATGAATTAAAACAAAAAGTAGCTCATGCCGCTTTACATTATATTAAAGACGTTTCCATTGTTGGCGTCGGAACAGGCTCTACAGTCAGACATTTCATCGATTATTTGGCGGAATTTAAATCAGATATTGAAGGTGCCGTTTCAAGTTCTGAAATGACTACCGCACATCTTAAAAAAGTTGGCATTCCAGTATTGGACTTAAATGCCGTTGGTACTCTTGATGTTTACATTGATGGCGCCGATGAAGTGACTCCTCACAAACATATGATTAAAGGTGGTGGTGGTGCTTTAACACGTGAAAAGATTATTGGTGCAGCCAGCAAGAAATTTATTTGCATCGTTGACGAAACCAAATGTGTTGATGTATTGGGTGCATTCCCTTTACCCATTGAAGTAATCCCAATGGCGAGAAGCTATGTTGCCAGGGAAATGGTTAAGTTAGGTGGACAACCGGTATGGCGTGAGAATTTTATTACAGACAACCATAATGAAATCATTGATGTGCACAATCTAAATATTTTAGATCCAATTGAGCTAGAAAAGATCATCAACAATATTACCGGTGTTGTTACCAACGGTCTTTTTGCCATGCGTGCTGCTGATGTCGTTTTGGTCGGAAGCGGTACAGAGGTTATTACCCGTTAAACGGTGTTTCGTAAGTTGAGTCAATGATTGACTCAACTTACGAATATTTTTTATTGATCCATCACAACCATTCAGTTTGCATTGAGTGATAAATAACTAATTATCTCCTTATTGTCTCTTACCGGATCAAGAGCAGTATCAAGAATAAAGATTTTTTCAATAGTTACACCACCCTTCTGAACCATATAATTAGCTATAGCTTGTGCCCTAGCCACCGCCAGTACTTTAAGTCTTTGCGGCTGCACTTTGATAACAGCAAAAAGCTTTTGTTTGGCAATTTCATAGAAATCACCTGCACTTGGATTCATTAATTTTGGTGTACCCAAAAATGATTTCTCTGCCAGCAATGGAAATTTCTCAATGAACATATCAGCCAGCAAGCGCTTATAATCATCATCAGATAACTCTACATATTCCTCACGTATTTTTTTATCGGTCCCTTTATTAAGCTCTATTGCCCTGCGTTTTTTGAGTTGATCATAAAGCGCATCTCCTCGTATAACAGGCCAATCTTGCTCCTGATAAGCGGCACCTTTAATATCTAAATTTAACTCCGGATGTTTATTCAACTGCTCTGCCAAACTTTTCAATTTTGCCTGTTGTTTTTCATTTAATGTCGAACTACCGGCACTAAAACTAACGGTACTCATTTCTTTTTCACTGCCAAACAATGATCCCAGAGCCCGAAAAGGAGCTGTAACCACTTTGCTTAAAACATTGAACAAGGCATCAGTGACAATGGTGCTAATACTAAATTTTGGATCATCCAAGCTCCCCGTAATGGGTACATCTAATTTTATTTTGCCATTGGCATCTTTTAGTAAGGCAACCGCCAGTTTAAGGGGCAGGGAGACGGCATTTGGATTTTCTACTTTGTCACCCAATTCAAATTGATCAATCATTAGATTATTGGATGCGACCAACTCTTTGTTATCGACCTTATATTGGAGATCTAAATTCATCTTGCCTTTTTCAACCTTATAACCAGCAAACTGAACCATATAGGGAGATACCAATGGCATTGGCAACCCCTTAAAATTAATATCGACATGATAAGACCCCAGTAAAGGACTTATTTCACCCTTAATATCGACCGGTGCTAAATCATACGCATTACCCTGCAAGGCGATTTTAATTTTTGATTGCTTGTCTGAAGATATATCAGTCAAACCCCCATCCAAACTTTTAATTTGTGCAGCGAAAGGTAAAATTAAAGAAAGATCTGAAAAATCAGAAGATCCATCTACTATTTGAATGTTATTTAACTTAAAAAAAAGCTTATCTGAGTCGGCTTCTTTTTTGGTGGTTTGCTTTTCTTGTATCGATTTTGTTGGCTTAGTTGTATCACTAATAACAATATCATTAAAATTAACGGTTTTATCTTTTCTAATAGTGACCCTAGCATAAGGCCGGTTAATAAGTAGCGTTGTTGCGGTATAGTGATTTGCCAGACTGTCAATTTCTAGATCTGTTAAGGTTAGCTTATCCCATTTTACAAAGTCTTTATTGCGTTTTTGATCACGTGTTAATAAATTATCAATGCCAAGATTACCCTTAAACTTAACATCAGCTTTATCTTGCGCTAGATTGCCGACAGATAATTTTCCTTCAATATTTAAATCACCATCTATCAGATCTAAGCGCACCCATTTATCATAGTACGGCTGATAATTTGCTAGTTCAATAGCTTCCATTTTGACAGCCAATTGCGTCGAAAACGGGTCGATAACTGTATCGCCACTTAATTTTATTGAGCCCTTGTTGTTAATTCCGACAAGGAGCTCAACGGGCAATATGACCCCATTGCTGCTGTCATAATCTTTTAGTTTAAAACTAATGGGCTTAAAAGAGGCTGTAACGGGCTTTTTTAGAGTTTTATCTTGGAAATCCAGCCCAAAATTATTGACAGCAATACTTTTTATCTTGATGGCCCATGGTGTTTTTTTAACCTCCTGATTATTAACGACAGCTACTGCATCTGTATTCACAGTTGTATTATCATCAGAAAACAACGCTTGGTAATTAATATGACCATCAGAATTTAACCAAGCATCTACTTGCCCATTATTGGCTGTTACTGAATTTATACCTATAACTTGTTTTTTAAGGTCTACTACAATACTGTCAGATTTAAATTCGGGTATTTTTATCAAGGTGTTTTTTGCATTTTTTTCTGAAAACTGAAAGTCTGTAATCAGAAACGAATCCATTCCTGCAATCTGTTTTTTAAGATCAAACTGAATGCCCTTTGTTGCAATAACCGGTATTTTTATCAGTGCTTTTTTCTGTTTTTTTTCTAACAACTGTAAGTCATGGACTTCAATTGCAGCTTTGCTGATTGCAAGTTGCAAGTCATTTTTAATATAACTCAGTTTATAATCAGCATCGAGTAGCTCATAGCCATCAAAATCAAACGGAATAGCGTCTAATAAAGCCAATGAGGCCAGTGTCTTTAATTTGGCTTTATTAAAGTTTATATGCCCTTCTGAAGACAGCGGGTTTAACTGTAACTTACCTTGCCAGCCAAGTTCCCCCCCCGACTTCACTGTCAATGATAAACCCACAACAGCCTGTTTATCTGTAAAGGTTGTTAAATTTTCAATCGTAATATTGATCGGATTCAGTTCTTCTTTTACCGGCACATTAGCACTGGCATCATCCCAGCCTAAGATGCCTTCTGATAAAACTATTTTGGTAATTACTAGTGGAAATAGTTGATGATCTGTTGAACCTTTGTCATCTGCAGTAGAGTTTAGTATATGTTGAAAATTGAATGTCCCATCTTTTTGTCTAACGATATTAATATGGGGCTTTTTTAAAGCAATCTCATCAACAACCAGTGCCGACAGCTTTATTGATTGACTCAATCCGATTTTGATATAAAAGTCATCAAAGGCAACAAATGGCTGACCATTAGATTCTTGGATTTGAAAATCCTGTAGACGGAGAGATAAATCAAAGGGTTGAAACTGAACATTTGAGATTACGGCTTTTCGTCCAGTTTGTTGCTGGATAATGTCTGGCAGCTTAGTCTTTAATAAGGGTGGCAAGATAAAAGCACCCACCACGCTATACAGTATTAAAAAACTACTCGCTAAAATAAAAGTCCATTTGAGGATAGATAAAATGCGTCGAATACCCATATGACCCCTATTTTTATCTATATAACATTATTTAATTAATAAAGAGGGACTGCATGCCCCTCTTTATTACCTGAACAATTATAAATCAAGATAACCCGTTTCTTCGTGTAGGACCGTGTCAAGACCTTCTATTTCCTCATCTATTGTTACACGAAGACCTATCCATTTGTCTAATAACTTGAGAATTAAGAAACTAAAAAAAGCACTCCAAATAACTGTTACAAAAATCGCCAACGCCTGAACACTAACTTGATCCAGAATTGTAACACCTTCAGGCAAACCTAACCCACCCAAACCACTGGTTGCAAAAACACCAGTCAACAATGATCCGGTAATTCCACCTATACCATGAACAGGAAACACATCCAATGAATCATCAATTTTTAAAGTGCGTTTGACATATTGAGTAGCACAAAAACAAACTATGCCTGCGGTAATTCCTATTACTAGTGCACCCATAGGCCCTACAAAACCAGAGGCTGGTGTAATAGTACCTAAACCTGCAACCATTCCCGTCACCACACCTAATACACTAGCCTTACCAAACTTCTTCAACTCTATAAACATCCAAGTTAAAGCCCCAGAAGCGGCCGCAATATGAGTCACTAACATGGCCATTCCAGCACGACCATCTGCTGTTAAAGCACTTCCCGCATTAAAACCGAACCAACCTACCCAGAGCATACCGGCGCCAGTTACCACCATTGTCATATTATGAGGAGGCATTGCCGTTGTCGGAAAACCTTTTCTTTTGCCAATAACCAACGCTGCAACTAAAGCGGCAACACCAGCATTAACATGTATCACAATGCCGCCAGCAAAATCCATTACACCCAAGTCAGCTAACCAACCGCCTCCCCATATCCAATGACAGATTGGCATATAAACCAAAATTAGCCATAACGCACTAAACAACAACATGGCTGAAAACTTCATCCGTTCTGCAAACGCACCGACTATTAAAGCGACGGTGATAATGGCAAAAGTCATCTGAAACATAAAATAAAGTGTTTCTGGAATATCGCCTGTTAACGAATCTACATTTATATTGGGAAGAAACGCTTTGGATGCCCCACCAATGATTTTTTGTAATTCTCCACCATCAGTAAATATAAAACTATACACGCCCACTAACCAAAGAATAGACACTATGCAAGTAATTGAAAAACATTGCATTAAAACTGACAATACGTTTTTACTTCTAACCAGACCGCCATAAAATAATGACAAACCTGGAATAGTCATAAATAAAACTAAAGCCGTAGACGTTAAAATCCAAGCAGTATGTGCTTGATTTAATTGACCCGCTAAAGCCATCTCAGGAAGTAAAAGTAAGCCTAAAATAACACTTTTATTTATAATGGAAGACATTTTAAATTGCATCCTCTCCGGTTTCACCGGTCCTAATACGCACAACCTGCTCTAAATTAGATACGAATATCTTGCCATCGCCAATTTTGCCAGTGTTTGCCGCATTAACAATCGTAGTGACTGCTTTATCTACCATATCATCAGAAACAGCAATCTCTAGCTTAACTTTTGGAAGAAAATCAACAACATACTCAGCACCTCTGTATAATTCAGTATGCCCTTTTTGACGACCAAAGCCCTTAACCTCTGTTGCAGTTACACCAGCAACACCTATTTCAGATAACGCCTCTCGCACATCATCCATTTTGAATGGTTTAATTATGGCTGTTATTAATTTCATCTTATCTCCCGATAGTATTGAACAGATCAATTAGTTTTTTATGCGTCATAATAGTGAATTATCTATCAACATACAATTGTTAGTCGGCCTCTAACAAAAATTAAAAAGACAGCCCTACTATTTTATTCTGAGTTAAATGCTCCTGTAACAAGAAATAGTTAAACTTGAGCTAAATTATTCTGATAATGACTGATTCTAAATCCACCCTATATACTATGTATCCAAAAAATCTTATAAAGCTGTAAAGAACGCCTCTCATCTCATTTTAAAAATCTTGTTTTATTATTTTTTTAGGTTACGTGAAGAAAACTTATGCTAAAAATATTTTTACGCAGACTACTGGTCTTAATGTATAGAGTTGAATTAACCGGTCTCGATAATTACATGAAGGCCGGAAAACGAGTTTTAATTGTTGCTAATCATACCTCTTTTCTTGACCCCTTACTGTTGGGCGTATTTTTACCCGATAATATTACCTTTGCTATCAATACTCAGATATCCCAACGCTGGTGGCTAAAACCATTTTTGAAGCTTTCTCATGTGTTTCCAATGGATCCAACTCATCCTTTATCCTTGAAAGATTTGATTCATCATCTTGAACATGACACCAAAACTGTCATCTTTCCTGAAGGGCGAATTTCAGTGACGGGGTCATTAATGAAGATTTATGATGGAACAGGGATGGTTGCTGATAAATCGAAAGCTACCATTTTGCCGATTCGCATATCGGGAGCCCAATATACGCATTTTTCTAAGCTACACAGAATAGTACGTCTACGTTTATTTCCAAAAATTTCCATTCATATTTCAACACCGACACATATATCAGCACCCGACAATATTAAGGGTAAATCACGTCGCGAATACTGCGGACATCTTTTAGCCGATATTATGGCTAAAATGATGTTTGACACCAGCCCTCATCGACAACCTATTTTTTCAAGCTTGCTTGAGTCAAGAAATATTCATGGCGGCCAACACAAGATAACTGAAGATCTAGATCGGAGTCGACTTACCTACAATGATTTAATAACGCGGAGCATTGCTCTCGGCCAAGCATTAAAAAATATTACCGCCCCTGGTGAAAATGTAGGTGTTTTTCTGCCCAACTCCTCTAACACCTTAATTACTGTCTTAGGTCTACAGCTTTATAGCCGTGTTCCTGCCATGTTAAATTATTCACTGGGATCGGCAAGCTTGCTGTCTGCCTGTCAAACTGCGCAAGTTAAAACAGTATTAACGTCTCACCGCTTTATAATGCTAGCTAATTTAAGCGCTGAAGCAGAACAATTAAGCAAGCAGTGTGAGTTAATTTACTTAGAAGATTTTGCCAAAAATATTTCCGCATTCAACAAGCTAATTGCGCAAATAAAAAGTGCCACCACTGCCTTTTGGTATAATCCTAAGCAGGTTGATCCTGATAGCCCAGCCGTCGTTTTATTTACTTCAGGTTCCGAAAGTACGCCAAAAGGTGTGGTTCTTTCTCATGCCAATATTATTGGTAATCTTAAACAGTTAGAAGCCTCTATCAGCTTTAATGCACAAGATATTGTGATTAACTTTTTGCCGATGTTTCATTCATTTGGCTTTACGGTTGGAACTATTCTGCCCATTGTAAGTGGCATGAAAACCTTCTTTTATCCAACCCCCCTTCATTTCAGTGTTATCCCTGAAATTGCCTATGAAATTCATGCGACTATCATGTTTGGTACTAATACATTTTTTACTGCCTACGCTAAACATGCGCATCCCTATGACTTTTTTAATATGCGCTATGTCGTTGCCGGTGCAGAAAAGCTCCAAGAAAATACTCGCAAGATCTGGGCAGAAAAATTTGGTATTCGCATTTTAGAAGGCTATGGAGCAACCGAAACATCGCCAATTACCTCAGTCAACACACCTATCTATTATAAAGCCGGAACTGTAGGTCGATTTATGCCTGCCATGGAATATAAGTTAGAAGCTATTCCGGGGATTGATGATGCAGGACAATTACATGTTAAAGGGCCTAATATCATGTTAGGTTATCTTTTGGCTGATAACCCCGGAAAACTGGTTATACCAGAATCTATTTATGGTAAAGGCTGGTATGACACAGGAGATATTGTCAATGTAGATAATGAAGGCTTTATTAGTATTCGTGGTCGCAGTAAACGTTTTGCTAAAGTCGGCGGAGAAATGGTCTCCTTAACAGCTGTGGAACAACTAGCCATTAATGCTTGGCCGGACGCCCATCATGCTGCGGTCAGCGTCGTTGATGCAAAAAAAGGTGAGCAAATTATTTTAGTCACTACTCAAAAACAAGCCGTTATTAGCGAACTTTTAGCTGCTTCTCCAGGTGTCTCCAATATCAATTTACCTAAGAAAATCATGATCGTTGACTCAATTCCCGTCATGGCAACCGGTAAAATAAACTACCCAGCCGTTTTGAATCTAGCAAATGAACGGCAATCCATATGAAATATTTTGCCACGTATTCTAATTTTAAGTTATGGGTATATCTTCTCGCATAATAGTTGTTAACTATACTGAATTTAACTGCGACAACGACTAATATATAACCGTCATATGCGATTTATTTAAGTCGCGGATAATTAACTTACATTGCTGCGCAAAGTTAATTAGCTTACAATCTTAAGGTTTTTTCAATGGTCCCTAAAAAGACTAGCCATGTCATCAAGAAAGGAGAATATCAATGTCTGAAACAATGAAAATTATGCTGGCTGTATTTGGAGTTTTTATCGCTGGCATCATTCTGGTCGGATTAAGTAAAGAAGAACCCTCTGTTGCACAAAAAGAAGCCGCTTCTTCAATAAGAAACTATGTCAATATGCAGACGATGGCCAATGAAAAATGTCCTGCTGAAATTAAAAAAGTAACAAATGAACAAGTCTATTTTCCTTCAGAAACAAAAAGCGATAAAGAATCTTATATCACTATAATCTGGTTGGGTGAGAATGTTAAAACAGGCGGCTTTAAAAAAGCATCATGTACTTTACATGCGGTTTTAGGTGGTATCTCTGAATTAATTATTGATGATAAGATTATTATAAAGAAAAAGATTTAAGCGTTATTTAGTTTCTGATTAAGGAATGTTCTCTTTTTAAATGTCATTAATCAGGAGCTTAACTTATTTTATAAGGCTACTTGCAGTTCGGTTTAAGCACCATTAAAATTAATCCTTCGAAATTGCATCTTAGCAATACGAAATAAGGACATTAATTATTTAACCCTAAAAAGGTAAGATAAGGTCAGAATCTAACATGCTAAAACTACACAGAAGTAATTTTTATGGCCAATATAATGATTAAGGGAGTTTTAAAAACATGGAAAGAAGATCGCGGATTTGGATTTATAAAGCCAGATGATGGTGGCAAAGATATTTTTATACATATCTCTGCACTGCACAGTGAGAGTAGAAGACCCATAACGGGTGATGTCATTCATTACCAGATTACCAGGGATAATCGAGGAAAATACAAAGCTATTAATGCCCAAATTGAAGGTGTTAATCTAACAGAAAAAAAGACTAACAGATCTAAAGGCCATTCTAAAAGAAAATGGACTTTAGTTTTATCAGCGGGATTAGTGTTAACTTTGATTGCCATCCTAGTTATTTATTACAAGTAAACACTCGTTTTTAAAGCCCAATAACAACTAGATCAAGCCAAAAACACCGATATTTGCAAAAAAATTATATCCATAATCTTTTAGTAA
>CAIVQX010000014.1 GCA_903908165.1 uncultured Methylococcaceae bacterium
AAAGGTGAATCCATGCGAAAAATGCAATCAGAATTGACGGATGGTGAACACTTAGCGTAAAAATACACCCAACCCAATGCGTGAATAAAGTAGGTGTTCACGATGATAAGAATGGGGGTTCATGATCGTAAGAATACGCACTGATTGAATGTAATCCTATGGCTACCGTTAAATTCTGATATCTCTGCCCATTCCAGCTTGTTGATATCGCTCCAGCGTAAGCCTGTAAGGCATGAGAATAGAAACGCCTCTTTCAATATGTCATAACGGCAATCGGTTTTAACCAATGCTCTGACTTCTTCAAGGCTTAAATAAACGCGCTCGCTAGTCTCTGGCTTAATGCCCGCAACATTGCTTAATGGATTAGTAACCAATATCTTCTGCGCCACTGCCTCGTTGATAACGGCTCTGACTTTATTAAAGTAGGTGCTAGCTGTGCCACTACTGATAGGGTTGCCCGACTTTGTTTTGGCTTTTGTATCAAAGTAAGTCCTAATGCCCTTTAGCCAATCCTCGTCTATTCTTTCGAATGTAATGGAGTCATCAGGACAATACCTCTTTAGGTGTACCAACACCGCTTGCCATACGTCCCATGTTTTCGGCATTGACGTTTTGGTTGCCATGATCTCGCCATAGAATGTATAGAAGTTTGTCTTAGACTTAATGGTACTGGCAAAACCGTGTTGCCCTGTCGCTTCTTCGGCAATACGTTTTGATTTGATCTGGTCAACTAGCTTTAGCGTTTCTTTGTTGTGTTGTTTCTCAAACTTGCTGACTGGTTTTGGGAATAAATATAAATCTAGTTGCTCCAATTTTCTGTCGTGCTTAATCTTTCCGTCCGCATCGACATGGCTGCCATACCAATACACTAAACGAATAGTTTGCTTATCCCCTTTAGCGTTAAGTCTTTTCTCTGTTGTAATCTTCATATTTTTACACCTATTTACACCTTATTTGAGTGTGAGTGTAAATAAGGTGTAAATAATAAGCAACTAAAGACTAAAAAAAGACAATAAAAAAAGGCGTGTATCGCTACAAACCCTTATTTAATTGATTTTATTTAGTTGTTGTTTTCTGTTGTTTTACCTAGTTACTTTCCAATACAAAAACTAGAAAAAATTTTTCCTAATAGATCATCTGATGTAAAAGTACCTGTTATTTCAGCAAAACTTATTTGTGCCTGCCTTAAATCTTCAGCAACCAATTCCCCTGCTTGATTTATTTTTAATTGATTTAAAGCGCTTTCTATAAAACCATAACCTTTCTTCATTGCTTCTATATGCCGTCTTCTGGCAATAAAAACGTTATCTGTCGCTTCATTAAAACCAACACTTTCTTTAAGGTGTCGTTTTAATAAATTCATACCCTCTCCTGTTTTTATTGACAAATAACAACTGCATTCATTGCCTGTTTTTTTAATTTCAGGGTTCATTCCTAATAAATCAATTTTATTATAAACTTTTATAACATCTATATTTGTTGGCAGATTTTTTACTATATCTTCTGTCTCATTCTCTCTAACATCGATAATTAATAATACTTTATCAGCTTTTTTTATTTCTTCATGCGCCCTACGTATGCCTTCCTTTTCTATTGAATTATCACTTTCTCTCAATCCTGCCG
The DNA here is from genome assembly GCA_903908165.1 of uncultured Methylococcaceae bacterium. Taxonomy (GTDB): domain Bacteria; phylum Pseudomonadota; class Gammaproteobacteria; order Methylococcales; family Methylomonadaceae; genus Methylobacter_C. The sequence continues at coordinate 1,624 of CAIVQX010000014.1, forward strand.
TATCAATAATATGTAAAGGCATGCCATCAAGTTGTATACGCTCTCTTAGAACATCTCTGGTAGTCCCTGCAATATCAGTAACTATAGCTGCTTCATGGCCAGTTAACGCATTAAGTAAGCTGGATTTACCAGCGTTTGGTTTCCCAATTAATACAACTGTCATACCCTCACGCAATAAACGACCTTGCTGAGCTATACTTTGTATATTTTTAACGGTTTCCAAAATTCGAGATATACGTTTTTCAATAACACCATCTGTCAAAAAATTAATTTCTTCATCAACAAAATCAATAGCAGCCTCAACATAAATTCGAAGCTCTATCAACTCATTTACTACTTCATTAATTTTTTCTGAAAAAACACCTTGCATCGATTTTTGTGCTGATCTCACTGATTGTTCTGTGCTACTTTCAATCAAATCAGCTACAGCTTCTGCTTGCGCTAAATCCATTTTATTATTCAAAAAAGCTCGTTCAGTAAATTCACCAGGATTGGCCAATCTAGCGCCTAATGATAATATTCGTCGCAATAGCATATCTAATACAACAGAGCCACCATGTCCCTGTAACTCAAGAATATCTTCACCTGTATAGGAAGCGGGACCTGGAAAATAAAGACTAATACCGGAATCAATTATGCAACCATCTGCATCAATAAATGATGAAAATAGTGCATATCTAGGAACGGGGGGTTTATTAAGTATTTTTTTTGCTATTTCAGTAACTAAAGTTCCTGAAATTCGGATGATACCAACGCCACCATTTCCAGGCGGCGTTGCGATAGCTGCAATAGTATCGTAATTTAAAGACAAACTACCCTGCTTTTTCTATTTGCTTTGTTATATAGGTCTGTTGAATGATAGATAAAGTATTATTAATTACCCAATATAAAACTAAACCCGCGGGGAAAAATAAAAAGAAAACCGTGAAGACTATTGGAAACATTTTCATAACCTTTGCTTGAATTGGATCAATCGGAGCAGGGTTAAGACTTTGCTGAATTTTCATGGAAATACCCATAATTATCGGCAAGATATAAAAAGGATCTTGGATTGATAAATCCTGTATCCATAACATAAAAGGTGCTTGACGAAATTCAATCGTCTCACTTAAAACCCAATACAGCGCCATAAATACGGGTATCTGTATTAAAATTGGTAAACACCCTCCTAGTGGATTGACTTTTTCTTTTTTATACAACGCCATCATTTCATTATTAAAACGTGGCCTATCATCTGCATAACGCTCTTGTAATTCTTTGAGACGTGGTTGCACTTTTCGCATTTTAGCCATCGATTTAAAACTGGCTTGTGATAATGGAAAAAACAACAATTTAATACAAAATGTTACTCCTATTATCGCAACGCCCCAGTTACCAATAAAACTATGAATTTTATTTAAAAGCCAATAAATAGGTTTACCAATAAATGTTAAAACACTGTAATCAACTGTTAGCTCTAAACCTGTAGCTACTTTTTCCATCATAGGTTGAATTTTAGGGCCAGCAAATAACTGCGAAGAAAAATTTGCAGTTGAATTTGCTTCTACGCTTACTGAGGGAGAGTAAGTGCCAATTACATAGCGACCATCTTTTAACTCTTTAGTATAAAAATGGTTTTCCTGATCAACTGGTGGAATCCACGCTGAAGCAAAATAATGCTGAATCATTGCAGTCCATCCCCCTTTAGAAACAACATCTAAAGTTTCATCTGCCATGTCATCAAAACTGACTTTTTGATATTTATTTTTTTCTGTATAAATAACACCACCATTATATGCTCTCATACCACCAGTAAGCATATTACCTTTACTCGTAGTATCAGGTGTTCTTAATAGTTGACTATATTGCCTTCCAGCCCAAACCTTACCTGTGTTATTTTTTACATTTTGCTCTAATACTATTTCATAATTACCGCGTTTAAATGTGAATAATTTAGTAATTACAAGGCCGTTGTTATCAGTCCATGTTAATGGAACTTGCATACTATCTTGACCCGGTTGCAAAGCATAACTATCTTGCTCACTTTTAAAAACCGTATAGTGATCGGATGCATTTGCAGATCCACTATCTGCAATAAGACCACTTTGTGCTATAAATATATTTTCTGGATTATTATTAAACAGCCTTACAGGAACAGAACTAGCTTTAAGCACTTCCATACCAATCATTTTTCTTAAACTATCTACTACAGTATTCGATTTTTCTATTGGGTAATTTAATAAATCAAGATTGGTAACGGTACCACCTTGCATATCAATTTCTAAAGCAATTACATCTGTTTTTACTTTTACAGTTTTAGCAACGGCGGCCAGTGTCGTGTTAGTTATTAAAACTGGCTCTTGTGAAGCTGATAGTGCTTGTACAGGCGTTGCTGAAATTGGTAAATCTTCTTTTGATTTAGCACTTTCAGGGTTCACAATTGCGGCAACTTCAGGTTTTGGGCCATAATCTTGTTCCCAAGCCTGCCACAACATGAATATAAGCATTGAAAATGTAACAACGAGTATAAATCTTATATTATCCATTCTTATTACCAAATTTTTCTGGAACGGGGTCTATACCCCCTTGATGAAAAGGGTGGCATTTTAATAATCTTTTGAAAGTGAGATAGCAGCCAGTGATGATGCCATGACGATCAAGTGCTTCTAAGCAATAACTTGAACAACTTGGGTAAAAACGACAGTTAGTTCCTAGCAAAGGGCTAATAAAGTATTTATAAAACTTGATTATTGCTATAAGCAAGAAGCGCATCGGGATACCAATCTCAGCCAATGTTTTTCCAATGATCTACTTAATAAATCCTGTGGAACATTAACTGCTTCTTTTCGCGCTAATACAACAACATCTATATTACCTAAATTTTGTTGCTGTATTCTAAAATTTTCCCGCACAGCTCGTTTAATAACGTTTCTGTGCACTGCCTTCTTTACATTTTTTTTTGCAATTGCCAACCCTAACCTAGGATGATCAAAATCATTTTTTATTGCTAAAAGTGTAAAATACATATCGCTTGACTTTATTGGCTTAGCAAAAACGTTTTTATATTCTGCTGGTTTCTTTAATCGCAAATTGGGTGGGAAATTAAAATTATGCTCTGTCACTCAAAGCCAACTAAACAGTTAACTTTGCACGACCTTTTGCTCTACGAGCATTTAAAACTTTACGACCACCTACTGTCGCCATTCTTGCACGAAAACCATGCGTTCTAGCGCGTTTAATTTTACTGGGTTGGTATGTTCTTTTCATAATTACTTAAAGCCTAATCAAATGAGTGTTAACAAAAACAGATAAAAAAGACTATGGATGATAAAATAATATCCATAGCATGTCAATTCTGTAGTGCAATGTTTTAATGCTGTATAGTGATTATAAACTAATTCCTCTTCACCAAATTATTATCAATACCTTTTTACTTAAATGAACTCAATTTGGGATAACTGTTTAACAAAACTTGAAAATGAAATTGCTAGTTCTGATTTCAGTACATGGATAAGACCCTTACAAGTCATAGAAAATAATGGCATCCTTACATTATTAGCGCCTAATCGATTTGTTCTGGATTGGGTTAAGCAACATTATTTTATTAAAATAAAACAATCTGTTAACGACTTATCTAATGGTTCCTTACAACTATCTATTGAAATAGGTTCAAAAAAAACTGTCGCTCCTTCAATTACAAATAATACAAAACCAATTGAAGTTAAAAACTCCAAACCTAATTTTCTTAACAAGACATTTACATTTGATAATTTTGTAATTGGTAAGTCTAATCAATTAGCAAGAGCTGCTTCAATTCAAGTTGCTGAAAATATTGGTAAATCCTACAACCCTTTACTTATATACGGTAGTTCTGGTTTAGGAAAAACACATCTTATGCATGCTATCGGCAATGCTGTTTTTGAAATAAATCCAAACTTAACCATTGTTTATCTTCATTCTGAAAAGTTTGTTCAAGACATGGTTAGAGCATTACAACAAAATTCAATAAACTCATTCAAAGAATTTTATCGTGGCATTGACGTACTTCTAATAGATGATATTCAATTTTTTGCTGGTAAAGAAAGATCCCAAGAAGAATTTTTTCATACTTTTAATACGTTACTAGATAAAAAAAATCAGATAGTGTTAACTTGTGACAAATACCCTAAAGAAATAGTTGGACTTGAAGAACGATTAAAATCAAGATTTGGTTGTGGTCTTCCCGTTTCGATTGAGCCACCTGATATGGAAACACGAGCAGCTATTTTAATAAAAAAAGCATTACAAGTTAATATTACACTTCCACAAGATGTTGCCTTTTTTATAGCTAAAAAAATTCCCTTTAATGTACGAGATCTTGAAGGTGCTTTGAGAAGAGTTATTGCTAATTCTCAATTTACAGGACGTGAAATTACTGTTGAATTTACTAAAGAAGCTTTACATGATCTTATTACTTTAAAAGACAAACTTGTAAGTATTGAAAATATCCAAAAAATTGTTGCTGAATATTTCAAAATTCGTATTTCAGATTTATCTTCGAAGAGTAAAAAACAAAATATTACCCGTCCAAGACAAATCGCTATGTGCCTAGCTAGAGAATTAACATCTCAGAGCTTGCCTGAAATTGGTAATGCGTTTGGTGGTCGTGATCACACTACTGTTATAAATGCCTGTAAAAAAATTAGTGGATTAAAAGAAATAGATCATAAAATTGAAGAAGATTATTCCATTCTTTTACGTTCTCTTTCTCAATAAAATATCTGAATTTTTAATTAAAAAACATGTGGATAAAATTGTGTATAAATCAATCATTATTGGGGACAAAGTTGTGATTATAACTTATTGTATTCAATTCAGTATTTTTAAAAAGTTGTTATCCACAACTTAATAACAAGATACAAAAAATTATAAGATTTTGATAATTCAGTAATTAATTGACTTATCCACAGAATTTATCTTATCTAATAGTAATAAAATAAGTTTTAAAAAATTATATTATTAAATTTAACTTGTGATACTCATTATTAAAAATATATGAAATTTATTATTAATAGAGAAACCTTATTAACACCTTTACAACAAATAGTTAGTGTCATTGAAAAAAGGCAAACTATGCCCATACTATCTAATGTTTTAATGACTGTAGAGGAAAATTCACTTCATCTAACAGGTACTGATCTTGAAATTCAAATTATTGCCAAAATTGTTTTAATATCATCAACGCCTGGTTCTATAACTGTCCCCGCAAGAAAACTTTTAGATATTTGTCGATTTCTCCCTAATGGAGCTGAAATTAAATTTGAATTAACGGATGAAAAAATAAAAATTACCTCTTATAAAAGTCGTTTTTCTTTAAGTTGTTTACCAGCTAATAATTATCCTGAATTTTCTGAATATGGTTTTGAAAATAATTTTTCCATTAATGCTGATAAATTTAAGAAAGCTTTGGATAAAACTATTTTTTGCATGGCAAATCAAGATATTAGGTATTATCTGAATGGTTTATTAATTAATATTTCTAACAATAAAATTAAACTTGTTGCCTCAGATGGCCATCGCTTATCAATTTATGAAGATTCTTTAGAACAAGTTACTGGTTATGAATCTAGAATTATTTTTCCTAGAAAAGGGATTATTGAACTTAATAAATTACTTGATGATCACGATATAGAATTAAAAATTGAGTTTTCCAACACTAATATTAGAATCTTTATAAAAAATTTAATTTTTTCAGCAAAATTAGTCGATTCTAAATATCCCGATTTTAGTAAAGTTTTTCAAAAAGAATTTTTTAATTCAATTACTATAAAAAAACAAATAATTAAAGATGCGTTAACTAGAGTTGCAATTTTATCAAATGAAAAAATTAAAGGAGTTACATTAGATATAAACTCTGAGGCTTTAAAAATTAGCACACATAACCCTGAGCATGATGAAGCTGAAGAAGAAATTGCTATTGAATATAATGGGGATCCATTATCTATTGCTTTTAATGTCCAATATTTGTTAGATGCAATTTCTAATTTAGATTCTGATGTTACTGTATTAACTATTGCTACTGATACCAGCAGTTGTTTTATAAGCGAACCATCTGATTCAGTTTATAAATTTATTGTAATGCCAATGAGACTCTAACTTTTTTACAATAATGACGTTAGTAAAACTGGATATTCACGCAGTTAGAAATATTCAACAAGAAACTATTATTCCTGACCCAACTATTAATTTATTTTATGGTGAGAATGGCAGTGGGAAAAGTGCCATTATTGAAGCTATTTTTATTTTAGGACGTGCTAAATCTTTTCGTTCTGCCACAATAAGACCGGTTATCAATTTTATTCATGATAAATTAATTGTTTCTGCTCAAATAGTTCAACATACTGACCCTATTATTCAAATAGGAATTCAATTAGACTATAAAAATTTTATTTGTCGAATTAATCAAAAAACCACGCAAAAGAGATCTGATTTAGCTTATGCATTGCCTTTACAAATTATTCATCCTAAAAGTTATGAGCTGCTTGATGCAGGTCCACAACAAAGACGTGAATTCTTAGATTGGGGAGTTTTTAATTATAATAAGGCTTTTTTACCCGCTTGGAGAAACTTTAAAAAAGCATTAATACAACGAAATGTTTTGCTAAAATCAAAGCAGCTACAACATATCAATGTATGGGATAAAGAACTTGTTTATTACGGTACAATAGTCAACAGCTTACGACAAAACTATTTACTAAAATTTACACCTGTATTTATTGATATAGTTAAGCAGTTTTTTAATTTTACAGATATTGATATAACACTATCATCTGGTTGGGATACATCGTTACAATTTCAACAAATCTTAATTAATGATCTTTCAAAAGATCTTAACTATGGATTTACACACAGTGGCCCACATCGTGGCGATTTTAATTTATTAATTAGTAACAGAGTAGCTAGAAATTTTGTATCGCGAGGTCAATTAAAGTTATTGGTTTTAAGTTTAAAACTTGCTCAAATGCGATTACTTTACAATGAAAGTAATATTTCAGGTTGTTTTTTAATTGATGATTTTGCAGCTGAACTTGATGTATATAATCGTGCAAAATTATTACAATATTTATCTACAATGGGTTGCCAAGTATTTATAACAGCTACTGAAATTTCACAATTTGGCGATTTAACTAATATCGAAAAATATAAAATGTTCCACGTGGAACATGGGAAAATAAAGCAAGCATAATGTTCCACGTGGAACATTATGCAACCATGAATATTGCAGGAGACTTATGAATAATAAAAATGATCAATACGATAGTACTAATATTCAAGTTCTAAAAGGATTAGATGCTGTAAGAAAACGTCCAGGAATGTATATTGGTGATACTGATGATGGATCTGGTTTACATCATATGGTCTTTGAGGTTGTAGATAATTCAATTGATGAAGCTTTAGCAGGATTTTGTAAAGAAGTAAAAGTTGTTATTCATAGTAATGGATCAGTATCTGTATCCGATGATGGTAGGGGTATACCTGTTGATATTCATCAAGAAGAAGGTAGATCTGCAGCAGAAGTAATTATGACGGTTCTTCATGCAGGTGGTAAGTTTAATGATAATGCATATAAAATTTCAGGAGGTCTACATGGGGTTGGAGTTTCCGTTGTTAATGCGTTATCAGAGGAACTAAATCTAGAGGTGCGAAAAAATGGACAACTTTATAAGCAACAGTATCGAATGGGTAATCCAGTAGCTCCATTAGTAGCGGTTGGGTCGACTGAAGGCTCAGGGACATTAATAAATTTCAAGCCGAGTTCTGAAACGTTTACAGATGTTGAATTTCATTATGATATTTTAGCAAAAAGGTTAAGAGAACTATCTTTTTTGAATTCAGGGGTACGTATTTCTTTATATGATGAACGTTCAGATAGAAATGATATATTTGAATTTGAAGGTGGTATAGGTGCTTTTGTTATACATCTAAATAAAAATAAAACACCTTTATTTCCAGAAGTATTTCATTTTATAACTGAAAAAGATGGTGTAACTGTTGAAATTGCAATGCAATGGAATGATTCTTATCAGGAAAATGTATTTTGTTATACCAATAATATACCCCAACGTGATGGTGGAAGTCACTTAGCAGGTTTTAGGGGAGCACTAACACGAACGGTAAACCAATATATTGAATCAAGTGGTTTGGCCAAAAAAGAAAAGGTACAAACTACAGGTGATGATGCAAGAGAAGGTTTAACGGCAGTGCTTTCTGTTAAAGTACCTGATCCAAAGTTTTCTTCACAAACTAAAGATAAATTGGTTTCGTCAGAAGTAAAACCACTTGTAGAATCAACAATGAATGAAAAACTCCAAGAGTTTTTATTGGAAAAACCGCAAATCGCCAAAGCTATAGTTGGAAAAATTATTGATGCTGCTCGTGCCAGAGAGGCCGCACGAAGGGCTCGTGAAATGACGCGTCGAAAAACAACATTGGATATTGCTGGATTACCTGGAAAATTGGCTGACTGTCAGGAAAAAGATCCAGCTTTATCTGAATTATTCTTGGTAGAAGGGGATTCAGCGGGTGGATCAGCAAAACAGGGTAGAGATCGCCGTACACAAGCTATTCTACCGTTAAAGGGAAAAATTTTAAATGTTGAAAAAGCTCGCTTTGATAAAATGATTTCATCAGAAGAAGTAGGTACTTTAATTACAGCGTTAGGGTGCGGAATAGGTAAAGATGAATATAATCTTTCTAAATTACGTTATCACCGTATTATTATTATGACTGATGCTGATGTCGATGGTTCTCATATAAGGACTTTATTATTAACATTTTTTTATAGACAATTACCAGAAATAGTTGAAAAAGGTTATATCTATATTGCTCAACCACCGTTATATAAAGTTAAAAAGGGTAAGCAAGAACATTATGTTAAAGATGATGTGCAGTTAAATGAATATTTAATTCAATTAGCACTTGATAAAGCTCAGTTATTTACAGATGAAACTGTACCTCCAATTCAGGGGCAAGGTTTGGAAAAGCTTGCTAAGGAATTTACAAATGTGGAAGCTATCATTAATCGATTATCTAGACGTTATGATGATACGTTCTTGGAGCAGTTTAGTTATATGGAAGTTTTAACAGACGAAATAAAACAGAATCAGCAAAAACTAATGGATTGGTTTGCCAAGATGGAACAAAAGTTAAAAGACAGTGATAATAAAGCAGTATTTAATATTACCCTTGATTATAAAACTAGTAATGAGTTTTCAGTGGTAGTTACTAAGAAACTTCATGGAACCATTAAAACATTTGTATTACCATCAACCTTTTTCAATGGAAAAGATTATCATCAGATTGCACAATATGCTAATCATGTCGCTGATATGTTTAATAAAGGTTCATTCATGCAAATGGGTGAAAGGCAGCAGTTTGTAAGTAGTTTTAAAGAAGCTTTTGAATGGATGATGAAAGAAATTAAAAAAGGACAACATATACAAAGATACAAAGGATTGGGAGAAATGAATCCGGAACAGTTATGGGAAACTACATTAGATTCGAATAATCGCCGATTACTGCAAGTTAGAATTGAAGATGTAATTGCCGCTGATGAGATATTTACTACGCTTATGGGTGATGTTGTAGAGCCACGACGAGATTTTATTGTTAAAAATGCCTTGGATGTTACCAATCTGGACGTTTAATTATGTTGACATTTCCTCAAATTAATCCAGTTGCTTTAAGTTTGGGACCAATAAAAATACATTGGTATGGACTTATGTATGTAATTGGTTTTGCCGCCGTTTGGTTTATAGGTCAAAAACGGGCAGAACAACCTTGGTCGCCTATTAAACCAGAAGCTATAGAAGATTTAGTTACTTATGGTGCGATGGGTGTAATTTTGGGTGGCAGAATAGGTTATATTTTATTTTATAATTTCGGTGAATTTTTAACTAATCCGATTATTCTTTTTAAAATATGGCAAGGTGGCATGTCTTTTCATGGCGGTATGTTAGGTGTTTTTATTGCCATGTGGTTTTTTGGAAAAAAACAGGGTTGCACTCTTCTGCAATTAACAGATGTTATAGCACCTTTGGCACCTATAGGATTAGGGGCGGGGCGTATAGGTAATTTTATTAATTCAGAGCTTTGGGGTAGAGTGTCAGACGTTCCATGGGCGATGATATTCCCTAATGGCGGTCTTATTGCTCGCCACCCTTCGCAACTATATGAAGCCTTTTTAGAAGGATTTATACTGTTTATTATTTTATGGGTTTACTCCGGTAAATCAAGACCTGTGGGAGCAATTACTGGATTAGCTTTATTTTTCTACGGTTGTTTTCGATTTTTTGTTGAATTTTTTAGAATGCCGGATGCGCATCTTGGTTTTTTAGCTTTAAATTGGGTGACGATGGGACAAATATTATCATTGCCAATGATTATTATAGGTTATTTACTTTTTCATTATGCTTATAAAAAAACGGTATGAAGGCCTATTTAGAATTACTTGATAAAATACTGAATGAAGGTACTTTGAAAGGCGATAGAACGGGTAGTGGTACATTATCTATTTTTGGTCATCAAATGCGCTTCAATTTAGCACAGGGATTTCCTTTAGTAACAACAAAAAAAATACATTTAAAATCAATAATTTATGAGCTTTTATGGTTTTTAAAAGGTGAGACTAATTTGCATTTTTTGCATAAACATCAGGTTAATATCTGGAATGAGTGGGCTGATGAAAAAGGTGATTTAGGACCTGTTTACGGATTTCAATGGCGTTCATGGCCTACTCCGGATGGTCGGCACATTGACCAAATTCAACAAGTGATTGAACAATTAAAAAAAACGCCTAACAGCAGAAGAATTATCGTATCAGCATGGAATGTCGGCGATTTGCCCGATGAAACTATCAGCCCGCAAAAAAATGTAGCACAAGGTAAAATGGCTTTAGCCCCTTGCCATGCTTTTTTTCAGTTTTATGTCGCAGATGGTAAATTGTCATGTCAGCTATATCAGCGCAGTTGCGATACTTTTTTAGGTTTGCCTTTCAATATTGCCAGTTATGCTTTATTAACACATATGGTGGCTCAGCAGGCCGATTTGGAAGTGGGTGATTTTATCTGGACTGGAGGTGATGTGCATTTATATTTAAATCATCAAGACCAAGCTAAATTGCAATTAAAACGTACACCTTACGAACTCTGTCATTTAAAGATTAAAAATAAACCACAATCAATATTTGATTATCAGTATGAAGATTTTTACTGTGCTGATTATCAGGCGCATGAACATATTAAGGCAGCTATTTCTGTTTAATAAAATACCTTTTTTAGTTTAAAAATTGTCATTAGCAAATGAATATACAACACAAAGCTCATCCCTGGCATGGCATAAAACCAGGTGATAACGCACCTACCATTGTTACAGCTTTTATCGAAATCGTTCCCTCTGATACGGTTAAATATGAGATTGATAAAGAGAGTGGCTATCTTAAAATCGATAGGCCACAAAAGTTTTCCAATATGATTCCTACGCTTTATGGTTTTATTCCACAAACCTATTGTGCTGAGAAAATTGCCGAATATGCATCGCTAAAATCGGGAAGAGAAGTAGCTAAAGGTGATGGTGATCCTTTGGATATTTGCGTTTTAAGTGAACGTAGCGTTACTCATGGTGATATTTTATTACAAGCCATTCCAATTGGTGGTTTTCGTTTGTTGGATGGAGGTGAAGCAGATGACAAAATTATTGCAGTGATGAGAGGTGACGAATTTTATCGGCAATGGAATGACGTTTCAGACTGCCCAGAGTCTTATATTAACCGTCTCAAACATTATTTTTTGACGTATAAGCATTTACCGAGTGAAAAAAGTATTTGTGAAATTACAAATGTCTATGGTCGGGATGAAGCACATGAAGTAATTAAACGATCTATGGAGGATTATAAAAGTCATTTTGGGAGTTGAAAACGGTTTAATTTTTCACTGTTGCTTACGTTGGCCGTATTGATATTTAAACTTACGTTTCAACAAGCCGGCAGGATCATCCGGGATACGTTTAAGCCATTGTTCGTTGGCTTGTTGGTCTTCAGTTGAAAGTTGATCTTGGTCGGAGAGAGCTTTTTTTTCTTCCTTATCATTTTTAGCTTCATCAGGCTTTTTTTGTTTGGCTTGTTGTGCTTTAGTTTCTTCAGCTTGTTTTTCGTCTTTTTTATCTTGTTGTTCTTTGTTTACAGCAGATTTTTGTTCATCTGCTTGTTCCTGTTGGGTTTTTTTCTCTTCTGATTGTTGAGGTTTTTGTTCGGCTTTTTGTTCGTCTGATTTTTCAGCATCATTTTGCTGTTGTTGGTCTAGTTGTTGTTTTTTTAGTTCATTTTCCACCAGTTCTTTATTATATTGGGCATCAGCATCATCAGGTTTAAGTTGCAGAGCTTTTTCATACGCTTTGATGGCTTGTTCCAATTGTCCTGATTGCGCCAGTACATTGCCTTGATTATAAGCACTTTGTTCAGTTTGAGAGCTCTTTAAGTTTTCCAAGGCTTTATCATAAGCACCGGCTTTGTAATTAGCTGCAGCTTTCCAATCAGGATTTTTAAATAGATTAGCGGCTTGTTCAAATTGGTTATTTTTGTAGGCTTGCTGTGCTTGTTGATCTTGGTTTTGCCATAAATCTTGCCATTCGAAGGCGTAACTATTTTTAGGCAATGGCAATAAAAGTAGTAAACCAAAACACAATAGACCTCTTCTAAAGCTGAGCGCTGCCAGTGGTAAAGTTAGTAATAATAGCCAAGGCCCTTTATCTTCCCATATATCTATTAGCAAGTTTTTATTCTCCTTACCTTCTTGTTGTACAGGCTTATCAATTTCGGACAGTAATGTTTTTATATCCGTGTCATCTGCAGTTAATGATTGATAAATGCCTTGTCCTGCTTCGGCCAGCTTTGCCAAATCACGGCTATTTAATTTAGGAAGTACAATATTGCCTTGGTCGTCTTTTAAAAAACCACCTTCAGGGAGTGTTATGGGTGCACCATCAGTTGTTCCTAAACCTAATATGGATAAATGGTAGTTATCAAGGGAAGATGCAACATTTTTTGAATTATCTAAATCAACATTATCAGTAACTAAGAGTATTTGGCCTTTTTGAAGTCCCGATTGATTAAATAAGGCAACAGCTTTTTCAAGTACCAATTTTGTATTATTACCCTCAATGGGCATAATATCGGTAGTGAGTGCCGGTAACTGGTTAATTATGGTTTCCGTATCATCAGTTAGGGGCGTTACGGTGAAGGCATCGCCAGCGTAAACCAATAATGCAGTTTGACCATCAGTTCGTTGCTGGAGTATATCGGCTATTTTATAGCGGGCTCTAATTAGACGACTGGGCTTAATATCTTCTGCGTCCATTGATTTAGATAAATTCAGTGCAATGACTAATGCGGAGTCATTTCTAAATACCGGCGAAGGTATGCGCTGCCAGGTAGGGCCTGCTAATGCAGAGATTGCTAATAAGACAGCGATCGCAGTTGTAGTTATAGGCCAGCGGCTTTGATTTACAGCTTTTTCTTGTAATAAATACGGTAATAAATCTGCATCACATACTGAAGACCAATTGCTACTACCAAGTTTGTTTTTTATCAATAAAATAACAATAACAACAAAAGGAACAAGAGCTAGTAACCAGTAAGGTCTGATAAAGTGGAAGTCAGCTAGGCTGCTCATGATGGCCTCAGGCGAGATAAGGAAATAAGGGTTGTTAAACCAAGTGCTAGTGATAATGGCCAAAAATATAATTCACTTCGTGGTCTGAAGTATTGTTTGTCTTTCTCAACAGGTTCAAGTTTATCGAGTAACATATAGATATTATTTAATTCTTCAGAATTTCTTGCGCGAAAATAGCGACCACCGGTGCTTTCAGCAACCTTAACTAAGGTGTTTTCGTCCAAGTCACGGGAGGGATTAACTTTACGATTACCAAAAAAACTTCGAACTATCATTTCATCTGCACCGACACCGATAGTGTATATTTTTAATTGATTTGCAGCAGCCAGTTCAGCGGCTTTTAAGGGTGAGACTTCACCGGCAGTGTTGGCACCATCGGTTAATAGTATTAAGACTCGGCTATTGGCAGGTTGATTTTTAAGACGTTTAACCGCCAAACCAATTGCATCCCCAATTGCTGTGTTTTCGCCAGCAAGACCTATAGCAGATTCATTCAATAAAGTTAGCACGGTTTTTCTATCAAACGTTAAGGGAGTTTGTAAATAGGCCTGTGTACCAAAAAGAATTAATCCGATCCGGTCTCCGATACGTTTGTTAATAAAATCACTGGCTACCCATTTGATTGCAGTAAGTCTATCGACAGGATTTTTGTTAATTAGAAAATCTTGTTCTTCCATGCTGCCTGATAAGTCAACGGCTAACATTAAATCACGGCCACTTACAGCTTGTTCAATTGGCTCTCCAAGCCACTGTGGACGGGTACAGGCTATTACCAATAAAAACCAGGCGATTGTGGCCAACAATAAAGGCCATTGTTGGTGTTTGGAAATTAATGGTGTTTTACCGTCAGAAAAATCATCCAGAAATGGAACTTTTAAGGCAGATTGTTTTAATGGGGTATTCGCAGGTATCAACCAACGGACTAATAAAGGTAAAGGTAAGGCAGTTAAGAGCCAAGGCCACTCAAAATGAATCATGATTTTAGTTTTCTTTTGGTGAATTTTGTTTGTACTTTAAGCCAGTCTTCACACAAACTAATTAGTTGGGTAATTTCAAGATTTGTCGGTTGCGTATTTTTATAGGGCGCATCGGCCAGTAGTTGACCACAACCTGAACTAAAGGGCTCACCTGTTAATGAACTATCAAGAAAAGCCAACCATTGTCGACCCGTTAAACTAGCCACTTCTTCCCGCTGTATAAGGCTAATAGCAACACGGCGAATAAGCATGGAAAGTTGGCGTAGTTTCATTTCGTTATCAAGAGACGAACATTCTTTAATAACAGTCAACTGTTTTATCGCTGTATCGATAGTGGTTTTACGTGTCAGACGTTTGTAAAACCAATAAAAAAATACAATAAGCAATGGCATCAAAATTATTATCAGCCACCAGCCGATAGCAGGTGGCCACCAACTGATTGCGTCAGGAAGATGAATGTCTTTAAGCGGTAGTTGAGTTGTTGGCATTAGTTTTAATCAAAATAACGATTGCAGATGTGAAGCAAGTTAAAGACTCCCAGATACCTTTTAGTTCATAGTTATCATTTTAAACATTGAAATGGATCTTCTGAAGTGCTGCATTTAAGGAATATTAACCCCCTTTTTTTAGCTAATGATTCGATTCGTTGTAGGCGTAGAGTAAAAAGATTTTGAAAGTTTTTTAGCCGTTGTTCGTCACTAGTGTCAATAACAACATCACGTTCATTGTTAGTAAAACGATAACGTCCTTTAGTAGGTAAACTTTTTTCCAGAGGGTCGTAGATAAATATTAATACTACTTCGCAATGCTGAGCCAATTTGGCAAGACATGTTTCTGTTTGTTCATTGATGCCTCGAAAATCACTGATAACATAAACCAGACTGCCAGGACGCGTGTGTTGGGTTAATCTTGCCAATACCTGTTCCAACGTAATTTTTGGTAGTGCTGTAGTGCCTAATTCATTTGCTGAAGAAGTTATATTAGTTTTACCAACAATAGCACTTAAAAAGCGTAATACAGCATGTCTACCATTTTGCGGCTTTAATTCAAGACACTCTAGTTCAGAAAATATTTGTCCGCCTATTCGATCGCCATGATATTCGGCTGCCCAAGCCAATAAACCGGCTAATTTTGCTGCCAACACAGATTTAAAGACGCCACGTGTAGCAAACTGCATGGTAAGACGGTCATCCACAGAAATAAATACCGGTCTTTCTCGTTCTTCTCTGAATACTTTAGTATGGGTTTTTCCAGTACGTGCAGTAACGCGCCAGTCAATACTACGAATATCATCGCCCGGTTGATATAAACGGGCTTCATCGAACTCCATACCACGACCTTTAAAGCGTGATACGTAACTCCCACTTTGCTGAGAACGATTTTGGGTATGATGTAAATTTATACGAGTTGCCTGTTTTGCTAAATTAATGAGTGTTTTTAATGAAACAGAAACCAATTCATTTCTTAATTGGTTGGTGGTTTCAGCTTTTTTATTAAATAGCATCAAGGTACAGCAATCCTGGAGATAAGTTCTTTGATAAAATGATCGGTAGTAATACCTTCTGCTTCAGCTTCATAAGATAAAATCAGGCGGTGTCGCAATACATCAAAAGCCATTTCCTGAATATCTTCGGGGCCGACAAAGTCCCGTTGTGATAACCACGCTTTAGCTCTGGAACAGCGATCCAGAGCAATACTGGCTCTTGGACTTGCTCCATATTGCAGCCATGAACCAAGATCTTGACCATAAGCGGATGGATTACGGGTCGCAAGTATAATTTGCAGTAAATAATCTTCAAGGCTTTCTGCCATATAAATATCCAACACTTCGTTACGAGCATCGAATAGGGTACTTTGAGTAATGGGCTCAAATGAATCATTAGGGTTTAATGATACTGAACGTGCCTCTGATCTGGCTAAGTGCAGAATGCTTTTTTCATGTTCGGCTTTAGGGTAATCCACTTTAACATGCAGTAAAAAACGATCCAGTTGGGCTTCAGGTAAAGGATAGGTACCTTCTTGTTCAATAGGATTTTGTGTCGCCATTACCATAAACAATTTTGGCAAAGGATAGGTGGCTTGGCCTACGGTTATTTGTCGCTCCGCCATCGCTTCCAATAAAGCGGCCTGAACTTTAGCTGGAGAGCGGTTAATTTCATCAGCTAATATTAGATTGTGAAATAAAGGACCTTTTTGAAATTCAAATGTGCCAGCCTGAGGGCGATAAATCTCGGTTCCTGTTAAATCTGCAGGTAATAAGTCAGGCGTGAACTGTACGCGATGAAAATCTCCGTGGATACCCTTACTTAACACATTAATTGCTCTGGTTTTGGCCAGTCCGGGAGCACCTTCAACCAAAATATGCCCATCGGCCAACAAACCGATTAGCATTCTTTCAACAAGGATATCCTGTCCGATAATTTCCTTATTTATGTAATTTTTTAAACCAATTAACAAAGTTTGAGTAGAAGCTTTTGAGAGGTTTTGTTTGCTGTTAGGTTCTGACATGATAGGTGTTATATTTAATCCATAGTATAAAAGCGATACATCTGAAATAGTCGACGTATATTATTTTGATAAGCAATAGTTGATAAGTGTAAATTTTTGCTTAGTCATCGCGCAATGTTATAAACAATTTTTTAACTAAAAAGTTCCTTATTCTAACCGGATATCAGTTTAGACAACATAACATGATTAACTATAAAAGTAGGCCGGATTCTACAAAAACTTTGCCAGACGGGATATCTTATATTGTCGGTAATGAAGTTGCTGAGCGTTTTAGCTATTATGGCATGCGGGCGATATTAGTGACTTTTATGACACAGTACTTGTTGAATTCTTCTGGTCAATCAGATGTTATGTCAGCAAATGAAGCACAGGGTTATTTTCATTTGTTCGTTTCTATTGTTTATTTTATGCCTTTTTTTGGCGCTTTATTGGCAGATGGACTGCTAGGTAAATATAGAACAATTATCTTTTTATCGCTAGTTTATTGTCTGGGACATTTCGTGCTTGCGATTGATAATACCAGAATGGGGTTGGTGATGGGGCAAGGACTTATTGCCGCTGGAGCCGGTGGAATAAAACCTTGCGTTTCTGCACATATAGGCGATCAGTTTGGTATTGCAAACCAGCATCTCATGTCTACAGTATTTGGTTGGTTTTATTTCGCTATAAATTTTGGTGCATTTACGGCCATGCTTATTATTCCTTGGTTACTTGAATATTATGGAGCCACTGTTGCATTTGCTGTACCAGGGTTTTTAATGCTATTGGCAACGATAACTTTCTGGTTAGGTCGATATCGATTTGTCCATATTCAGCCTGCTGGTATTAATTTTATTAAAGAAATGTGTAGTCAAGTGGGCATAAGAAGTTTGTGTAAGCTATCAACTATTTATGCTTTTATTGCTGTATTTTGGGCCTTGTTTGATCAAACTGGGTCCTCTTGGATAGTTCAAGCTCAAAAAATGGATCGCATGGTTTTTGGTTTTGAATTATTACCTTCGCAAATTCAAGCGGCTAATCCTCTGTTTATTATGTTGTTGGTGCCTTTTTTTTCATACTTTGTTTATCCGCTGCTAAGTCGTTTTTTTGTATTAACGGCCTTACGAAAAATGATTATCGGTTTATTTTTAATGGTTATTGCTTTTGCTATACCAAGTGTCATACAAATGCAGTTAGACAAGGGCCTAATGCCGCACATAACTTTGCAGTTATTGGCTTACGTCTTGTTAACTTCAGCCGAAGTTATGGTTTCGATAACCTGCCTAGAGTTTTCTTACACGCAAGCCCCAAAAACTATGAAATCTTTTGTGATGGCATTTTATTTTTTGTCAGTTGCAATAGGAAATCTTTTTACCAGTGCCGTAAATTTCTTTATTCAAAACGAAGATGGAACGACCAAGCTTGCTGGCGCAAGTTACTACTGGTTTTTTACCGGATTAATGTTGTTAACAGCATTGCTGTTTATGTTTGTGAGTAAGCAATACCAAGAAGACCGAATAACAGCAACTGACATATGAAAGCGTTGCGATTACAATGACAAGTAACTTAATTTTTTTAACGAACAAGTATATAAAATAGTAGTCTGTATGAAATCATCAAAAACAATTCTAATTACTGGTTGTTCTTCAGGCATTGGTTATAGCACTGCTGTAGAGTTAAAAAAAAGAGGCCATTATGTTATTGCTACGGCCAGAAAAGTAGAAGATGTTAATCGTTTAAAAAATGAAGGTTTTACAGTTATTCATTTAGATTTGGCGGACAGTCAAAGTATTCATAAAGCGGTAAGTGATACACTTGAATTAACAGGCGGGTATTGTGATGCATTGTTTAATAATGGTGCTTTTGGTCAGCCGGGAGCGGTTGAAGATCTAAGTCGAGATGTGCTTAGGTATCAGTTTGAAAGTAATCTTTTTGGCACACACGAATTGACTAATCTGCTTATTCCGGTGATGCGCAAACAGGGGCATGGACGTATTATTTATAATAGTTCTATATTAGGGTTGGTTGCCATGCGATATCGTGGTGCTTATAACGCCAGCAAGTTTGCTCTGGAAGGCTTGGCGGATACTTTACGCTTGGAACTTCACGGTACTAATATCCATATTTCGTTAATAGAGCCGGGGCCAATCTTAAGCAACTTTAGAACAAATTCATACGCGTTGTATAAAAAAAATATAGATCATGTAAATAGTTTTCATAAAGATGCTTATGAAGCCATTGAAGCTCGATTGCAAAAAGAAGGTGCTGCTGTTGTATTTACTTTGCCGGCAAAGGCAGTTGTTGAAAAAGTCATACATGCACTGGAAGCAAAGCAGCCTAGAATACGTTATTACGTGACTTTTCCAACGTATTTATTTGCAATTCTTAAACGAATTTTACCGATTTTCTGCTTGGATTATTTATTAAGAAAGGTTTAATTTTGAATCAGTTAGATGAAATTATTATTTATTGCCCCTATTGTGGCGAAGCCCTCGATGTATTAGTCGACACATCATCCGGATCGCAACAGTACTATGAGGATTGTACGGTTTGTTGTGCACCAATTCTATTTTCACTACGCGAAGATGAAAATGGTGAACTGACAATTGACGTAAAAAGAGATGATGAATAATTTTTTTGTGCTAAAATCCCACTTTGTAGCTGGGTAATTGACTTGAAAGCATTGCAACTGCATAAACCTCATTTTTATTTCCTGACTCTAAATAATTATTTAAATATCAACTTTGAGGTTTAATCAGCAATGATCGTATTAAAAAAAGGCTTAGTTTCTCTTGTCATGGCAGCTTCTTTAGCCGCTGTTTCTTCATCTGCCTTTGCTGCACCAGAAGGCGAAGCTAAAGTAAAAGAAGCTATTGAAAATACCCTTTCAGGAATAGCAACATCACAAGCAGATGTTAAAGCTGGCGACTTGGAAGCGGCCTCTAAAGATATTCTTTTAGCAGCTCAAGCATCAAAAGAATTCCGTTTTGAGGTAACAGAACGTCAACGTGAAAAAGCAACGAATTTGTTAAAAGGTGCTCGTAAATCAGCGCAAGAAGGTAATGCGGCTGCTGCTGCTGAAGGCCTAGAGAAAGCTTTGGCTTCATTTACAGAAATGAAAGCTAAATACGACCTAACTCATTAATTAGTAACTGGGCTGTAAAATCAGATTCGATTGTAATTTTATAATTGAATCTGACTGGCTTAATAAAAACAGCTTAATACCATTTTTAATTATGGTTAATTTAAGATAACTACATGTTAATTGTGGTAGAATTATTTTTGGCAAAAGCTATTAAGTTAGCTAAATTGTCAATATCATTATAAATAACAACAAGTTGAGGGTTAGTAAAGCATGAAATCTTTGAAAAAAATTTTGCTATCTTTGTTTATTGCGGCATCAGTTGGATCTGTTTCAACGTCAGTTTTAGCTGAATCTGATCCAGGTAGAATTTCTTATACACCTGTTGAAGCAATTGATTTAGTAGTAAGTAAAATAAAAGCTGCTATTGAAGGAATTGATAAGGGTGCAAATTCTGAGGATGCTGCTGCACTTATCAAACAAGCAACAGACGCTAGTAAAGAAATCAACGCAAATGATAAAGTTGATATGGCTCGTACAAAAGCGAACAGAAAATTGAAATCTGCTATAGCTCATGCTAAAGAATCAGCATTGCCAAAAGCTGAAGAAGAATTGAAAGAAGCTGAAAAAGATTTTGAAGCTCTTAAAGGTTTGATTTAAGACCATATCGAGCCCTATCAAGACTCCAATGGAACTTGATAGGGTTTTTTATCGGCATTATTAGCCGGTATCAATTCGTTAGTACCTACTTTTACAAAAAGTGCTTTATAGGCACTTCATTGTGATAAGTCATTAAAAATCTCCATTTCCCCAAACTCCAGCTAAATATTGCAGCACAACCGCTAATGTACCTAATCCCCCAAAGGATTGTAATAGAGGCCATTTATACCAAGGATTAAATGCACCGTCATTTAAGTTTCTAATACACTCAATTTGATTTTCTATTCGTTTAATAACAAAATCACTGGGAATTTTCTGATTACGTTGTTCGCTTATTTTTAGAGTTAACTGCACTATTGCTTTTTCTCGAGCCATTTTGGCGCCATGTTGTAAAGACAATTCAGCGGAAATCGAATAAACTAGCATGGTAAAAAACACTATCTTTAGTCCCCACGGTAAGTCCCAATCGTCTATTAAAGGACTACGTGCTATTAACAATAAAGCTATGCAAATTACCGGACCAAAGATAAGTGGCTGAATAGTTGCTGTCAAACGTCTTACCATTTGAATGTCGAGCCAATCATTTATGCATTCTGGATCGACTTTTTTTTCGATGTAAGCCCAATTTTTAGCCATTTGATGCCAACGGCTTGGTTTTTCCGATAAGTGTGTAATTAGTTTTTCACATAAGCGTGCATTTTCAACCACCCATGTGAGCAATAGGATAGTTAAAAAAACAGCAAAGAAAATTATGATTTTATTCACGCTCAATGCAAAATCACCCCTTGCAGGAATATTTGGTAACCCACTTTGCAAAATAAAAATAACCGTTACAATTGTGAATACAAAAGCATGAGCTCCTGTTCTGTAGTCGTAAAAATATAAATTAAATTTTTTGTGTTGCCAGTAATCGGGATGTTTCATGAATCTACATAAGCTTTCAGGGAGTCCGATTTTTATATTAAAACTAAAGTAACCAAGATATTTCTTCCATAAAAATTTAGGAAAAACAGATGGCTTATTATTTACCTTACGATTCCAACTGCCAATAAAAAGTTCTTTCGAGAATCCAAGTGCTATTGCTTGATTTGGTAATGCGAAAGTCGAAGGTATTTTGTCACCTGGTTGTGCTTGAAATTCATTTAGCATTCTATTGATTCGTTTTTTCCCCCAATAGAAAAAAAATGAAGCAAATAGAATAATTGATAGTCTGAATATTTGACTAGGCCAGATGCTTATACCTTCTCGCCAGTAAAAAGGCTCTGCTTCAGGTTGAATAATATAAGCATTCCACATAGGTGGTGTAATAAGTAATAACACACCCATAAGCAAGCCTAAATATATAGTGGGATTAATTTGTATTCTTTTTGGAAACCAGTTAAAAACAAAAAGAATAGGAAACGCTAATATTGTAAATGCCCATAGTCTGGGTAACCAATTACTGGAGTTTATTGTCGCTAAAAATAATGGTGGGAGTAGTCCAATACTAAAACCTATCATAAATGGCAGTACTTTTTTTCGAAACCAGGAACTAACAAAAGAAAATAGCAATGTCACCATCAAAAAAGTTATTACGTTATTCCATGTCCAGATAAATGTAGAGGCAGCAGTAGAGTTCGGTTGAACGGTGTAATCGCATCCACTTACTAAATTTGTCCAAGAGCATTGTACTTTGTCTTTATTGGTATGAATCGATAACTCATTAATTTTGTTTGTAAAAGGAAATCTATTATTCAACCAGTTATCATTTGCCGAATCATAAAAATTCAGTGGATCGACCATACCATTTTCAGGTAGTAGAATCGGATGAGTACGGCCTATTTCGAACAAGAGTGGAGGTATTTTAATTTTATCTGGAGTTGCGTTGTCATAGTTAAGTATCAACTGCATTGCAAGAAAAAATGCTGTTTGATAACTGTCACGAAAAGGGGGGATATGAGCCTGTAATTCCGGACGTAACTTTAGGTCAAAAGCTGAGGCTACCAATAAGTTATGAGTTTGTTGTAGTTTAGTTGGATGAAAGTAAGCAGCATCAAGATCAGTGGTAAAAAAAAGTTTATGTGGAAACTCATGGCGTAGTGCTTCCAGAAGCAACAGTTTGTCATGTACATCTGAACCCAACACTCCAATGGCAGCGATCCCTAGTTGATTACCATTTAATTTCAGATTCTGATCCAACGTAAGAATTTGATCTGCCAGTCGTCGTAAGTAGTCTTTTTGATGTTGACCTTCTGGAAATTCAATTAATGAATTAGCTTTGGAATGGTTTTCATTATCTTTATTCCCGGAGAATTTTTCCATGACAGTGGGAACATTATTAACCTTGTCTGGTAATTTGCCGTCCAATCCACGCATATAGCCGAATCTTATAATTGGGGCATTATCCTTGTTAAGAGCTTTATTTTTCTTCCAAGCATCTTCGAAGGCTTTAGGTATCGTTCGTCCATAGTAGGTGTCCCATTCAGACAAAATGACAATATGATCTAATATTTTGGGAAGACGTAACTTAAGCTCATTTATTAATATTGCCATCATATTTGAATCTGTAGCGGTAGTACGGTATAGATTTATCCCCTTGGTGAATAGGTAACAAGAAACAGTACCGTATTTGTCAACAGATACATCTGCATCCAAAAGTAAATGTAGCTCTGATGCAGTTGCACCAGCCGAAAAATATCTAATGGGTTGGCCTTCAATATTCACTAAGGGATTAGGAATAGAATTCGTACTTTGTCTTTTAGAGCAATTAGAAACATTAGCTTTATTCATGTAGACTTCAGCCTCTTTCATCATATCCAATAACAATGATGAGGAGTTTGGACCAATTACAGCATATGTGATTTGTTTTTTTGATAGATATTTATAATTACTGGTTTGTATTAACAAATCTTTTATTTGACTCGCAGGTGTTTTTAAAAGGCTTATTTCATCAATCCACAATAGTAAGAATTTCTCTTTCTTATTATCTGACAGCCACCATTCGAAAGGGATTTTGCTCTGCAACACCGTATTGGATTTAGGATAGAAGTAACCGATATGCTGCTCATCCTGAGGAATTACTTTTTGGTTAGCCAGAGCTGAAAGAACAGCATAGCGGCGTCGCATTCGTATTTCTGACGCTTCTTGGTATGGGCCGCCAGATAAAGTGATAGCTATAATGTTAATACGTTCATTTTTGGTAGGCTGATAGCCATCAAATATTTTACTTGGAGAGTGTAGCGATGGTTTGTTGTTTTCTTTATTTTGAGATTCTTCACTGAGGCTATTTATTGCAGCAAAGGGATCTTGCCATAAACGTGCATCCAAATCTTGGGCTGCAGAATATGAGTATTTAACAGGCTTATTTGAAGGCCGCTCATCCCGATAGGGCTGATCGGGTTTAAAAATCAAGCCGGCTAATAGAGCTAGGACTAACGTTATAGGTAAGGCGCCTGTCAGCGGACTATTTCCTTGTTTTTTTTCTTCAGTCATTATTTGTCCTTTATTGTTTGTTCTTGTTTAACCTCTCAAAAAAAATTTAATGCAGAATTATAGAGGGGGAAAAATTTTAAAATCAGTGCCTGCTAAAGAGGATATAGCGGTATAGTTCAGGATGAATAATTCACGCTTATTTATTTGTAGCAAGCCTTCCTCTTTAAAAGCTTGTAGACTCCGATTTATATGAACAACGGTCAGACCAAGAGTATCTGCTATGTCCTCTTGGTTTAGCGGAAATTTAAATGAATATCCGTTGTTTAAACCGCGTAAGCTAAGTCGATGATGAAGCTCTAAAAGCATGAATGCGAGCCTTTCTTGTGCACTACGATGTGCAATATTGTAAAGATACATTTCTGTTAATTTCATGTCACAAGCTAAGGCTGATGCAAGACAGAGACCTAGTTCCGGTCGAATGGAAAATAAATCGACTATATTTGAAATCCTGCAAACAATACTGTTTATAAGGGCGATGGCAGAATAAGTGGTCGGGCCTCGTAATTGATTTTGAAAGCCAATTAGTTCACCTGGCAATATTGAACGAAAAACATGACGTTTTCCGTCTTCTGAATGCCTAGTTAACATAATCCATCCCTCTCTTAAAATAAATAATGCTTCATTCATATCACCTTGACGATACAAATATTGCTTGGCTAAAAGAGCCACGTTTTTTATGGGAGAGGATTCAATTTCTGTTGAAGACCTATTTAACAGGTTTTTGCAAAAGCAGTGCTGTTTATAAGGACACGTTAAACAAAGTCCAATAAGACCAAATAAATGACTAGGCATCTAAATAAAATTCCAAAGCCGATAGTAATAACCTTAAAGATCAGTCTAGCATGCATGAGTGTTTAATATAATAGGTATAACTACCTATTCAACCAGTAACATTGCCATTAAAAAGCTGAAAAATGCTGTTAGCCGGATTATTTATTTTTAAAAAATTAACTTAGATTAATTTTTTAAAATGGATAGCGAATAAAATGAACTGACCTTACATGTTAGATTAAATGTTCAAATCATTATCTAGTGATACTTGATTTCTAATAATTTAGGGGATCAATAGATAACTTTTCTAGACGAAAACACAAAAAATGGGCTTATAACATTCTGAATGTTATGTGTATTAATTCTAAGCTGATCTTTCTGTACTTAAATTTGGAGATGAAACGATGAATGAAATAGAAGAAAATAATGGTTTCGGTTGGGTGCGAGATTTACCAGACTTTAGAGACTACTCACCTGAACATGAAAAAATTAAACCGTTACTTCAGAAGCTTAATGTACTGTCTAACCCAGTAGCTTTGCCTGTTAAAATAGATCTCAAAGCTTGGTGTGCGCCTATAGAAGATCAAGCTGCGTTGGGTTCATGCACGGCTAACGCGGCTGTAGGAATGATTGAGTTTTACGAAAAGAAAGCCTATGGTGTATGGCTGGATGCATCAAGATTGTTTCTTTATAAAGCCACGCGTAATCTTTTGGGTTGGACAGGGGATACCGGCGCTTATTTACGGACTACGATGGGTGCAATGGCCTTATTCGGTGTTCCGCCAGAAAAATATTGGCCTTATAAAATCGCTAGTTTTGATGTAGAGCCTACTGCCTTTTTATATGCCTTTGCACAATCGTTTCAGGCGATTAATTATTATCGCTTAGATCCTTTGGGTACCACACCAGCTAACCTGCTCAATCAAATTAAGACTAATTTGGCAGGAAATTTGCCTTCTATGTTTGGCTTTACGGTGTATGATTCTATCAGTCAAGCAAATGGTGTAGGTAAAGGTAAAATTCCATTTCCTTGCCCGACAGATAAGGTGGCAGGTGGTCATGCAATTATGGCGATTGGATATGATGATACTATGGTTATTAAGAATGCTAATTGTGGAAAAACAACTACCGGTGCTTTATTAATTAGAAACTCTTGGGGAACTAGTTGGGGTGAGGGAGGTTATGGCTGGCTACCTTATGAATATGTTCTTAAAGGACTGGCTGTAGATTGGTGGACGTTGATCAGTGAAAAATATGTCGAAACAACAAAATTCGGGATTTAGATTTAAAACCTAAAAAAGTTCAACAAATTGCCTTTTCGTAGCCAAAATGACAGAGCATGAAAACGACTGGTCATCGAGAAGGCATACAAATTTATGTTGTGTGACGTTGAGTTCATCTTATTAAATGCACACTTATTCATATCCTAGATGTTATTAGATTTGAATTGCTCTAATGGTTTTCAGCACTTTAATTATGGCTATTAACAAATAGTGAATTAAATTCACTATCAATGTAATAGGGTTATAATTTGTAAAGTAGCTGGCGCATGGTGTTCAAAAAAATTATTGGAGTTGTCTTTTTAAAAAGAATTAAGGCAATTGTAATAACATTATTTAAATTACCAGCAATGAAAGCTATTTAGTAATTAAACGATATGAATATGACAGAACAAGATAGAGTATTTCAACAGACATCTCAAGTAGAAGATTTCACTTTTGACGAACGTGTTGCCAAGGTTTTTGATGATATGGTGTCGAGAAGTGTGCCTTTTTATAATGAAGTTCAGCGCATTCAGTCTGATCTCATTATAGATTTTTTACCTGAGAATGGCGGTATAGTTTGCGATTTGGGTTGTTCGACCGGGACTACTCTCGAATACTTAACCAATCATCCGAAGTGTCCTGAAAATACTCAATTTATAGGCTATGATAATTCTGAGTTTATGCTGGATAAAGCTCGAGATAAATTACTCACTCAAATAAATGCCGGTAAAGTATCGTTAATTACCGCTGATCTTAGTGAACTACCCCAATTACCCGCTTGTAATATAGTCATTCTTAACTGGACATTACAATTTGTAAGGCCCATGGGTAGAGAGCAATTGTTAAAAACCGTTTTTCAAGCACTTAAGCCGGGTGGAATTATTTTGTTATCAGAGAAAATTCTGGCAAATGATCCCGTATTAAACCGTTTATATATTGATCACTATTTGCAATTTAAAGTTTCCCAAAGTAGTTATACAGACCTTGAAAATCAGCGTAAACGTGAAGCGCTGGAAAATGTGTTAATTCCATATCGACTGGATGAAAATTATGCTCTATTGCAAAAAGCGGGTTTTGAACGTATTGGCACTTATTTTCAATGGTTTAATTTCGCTTGTATGATTGCTGTTAAGATTTAAATGGCTCTTGTCAACATGATTAAAGAGTAAAAACTCACTCTGTGTTGTATAGAAATTGATGGTAGGATAAATACTTGTAACTACCTTTACGCATATTAAAAAAGAGTAGTTCTGGTAAACTCATTAAAATGCCTTTAGCACCGGATTTGAGATTTTTTCCGGCGTCAAACGGCCAACTGAAAAAACCCAATAGACTTTGCCCAAGCCCGGCTGCGGTATTAAATACTCCAAAAAAGGGTCTTAACGTAAGGCTATCATCAGTAAAGAAAATAAAAAAAGCATCATCTGGATTATAGGTGTAGATAGAGCTGGTAAAGGTGTTTACTTCACGAAGATTAACCATAAATTTGTTATTTTTGGCATAAAGCTTGGTTAATTGTTGATCACGATAAGAACTTAAAAGTTCGTTATTCTTTACGTTAAAATTTTCTTGTACAGATTGGAATGAAATGAAAGGAATAAAATTATATTCTGCAGAAATAGTCCCTCCTAATTCATTTTCTGATTTCTTCATTAATAATAAGTCTTGATTGCTCTCAGTTTTCGCTTTTTTTAATAAGGCGTTATCAATTGTTCTAAATAGTTCGGTAACACAATTTCGGGTAATCAGATCATAGCTATAATGAGTTGTCAGTTCTGAAATAAGATTATTTTGATAAGCATCCAATTCATTTAATGCGGATATTAATTGTTGTTGAGATAGCTCCGATACAACCCAATCAGGTAGAGGTGCACTTTTTGTTGGTAGTGCTTTTTCACCGATATAACGAATACTTTTATGCTCGCCGACTTTAAGCAATTCAAAATATCGGTTGGCTGCCATTTCTAAATTACTGTAGCTTGCCTCGGTAAGATCATCCAGATTTAGCAATTCATGACGAGTTTGTGTCAGATTGTTTTTTGCATCATTAATCTGTACTAGCATTTGAGTTGTGTAATGGGCATATTGATCAGTAGTGATCCATTCACTATCCCGTGCAAAATCATCAAGAAAAACCCATTTGCCTAACTTTAATGAGCGGTCGATCACAATAGTTCTAGCTAGGTTAATCAATGTCGCATAACCCCAATCTGGCCGCTGTGAATTAACAGACGTCACTAAAATTAGGGTCAATTGATCTTTTAATTTTTCCAATGCCAACCTTTCTTTTTCAGTGATTAATTCAGTGCTTACAAAGAAAGCATCAGACCTTAGGGGGTGTCCATCCATCAGAACTCGTAAAGCGATTAATCCGGTAAGATAATCGGTATAAATGTCTGAAAATGAATTAATCATGGAAGGGAAATTATCTTTTGATAAGATCGGTTTCTCAATTGGCCAATGTGTTGGTGTCAATGCTTTAATACTGCCGCTAATATTTTGGCTTCGAGAACTGAGATAATCTTGACCATAGCGCTGTTCAATTTTGTTGCGCAGCACTTCAATAACGGGCGACGATTGAGATGATGGGGTCTTGGCTTGATTGCTTAATTGTTGTTGGCTGTAAAAAAGCCCGACACCCTTAAGTTGAATGTCTATAGCAGTTCTGGTGTCTAAAAGGGTCTCATCTTGGCTAGCTTTGTACAATAGGCGTTGCAAGAGAAAACGATCTTTATCGATTTGATTAATTTGATTAAACTGTTGTTTCTGTGCCAAATACTGCAATTTAAAATAATCTCTAAGTCGAGTAAATGTTTCATTAGAAACATCGATATGACTTGAATGAATGCGGCGATTTTGCAAAAAACGATATTGGAAATGAAATTCTTGTTTATCTTGTTTCAGCAAACGAATTAAACCCGAATCATGATGCTGAAAATGATAGACTTCATCATCAAATTCTATGGCACTATGCCCGCCACTGGAGTTGCCCTCACTGGCTTCTATATAAAGATATTCAAAAGAGGCTGCCAAAACGGTACATGGGCATAGTGCTATCCAGAGTAGTCCAATGAAAAAAGGCTGCATAGTTAAGCGCCTAATTAAATACGCTAATGTTCTGCAGCCTTTTAAAAACAATTGATAACCTAGTAGGGTAAAATATTATTCTTCAGAATCATACCCATCTTGAATAGACTCCATTTTTTTAGCATCATTCCCTGCAAAATTCTTCTTATAAGTATCATAAGCGACACCTTCAACATCGGCTTTTTTTAAACCTTTTCCGATGCCTTTGAGTGTCAGGGGGTCTTGACAACAATCAGTTATTCCAGCATCTGCAGCAATATCGCTTAGTCCTTTTTGAAAAGAATCGTAATTTGCTGAAGATGGCGAAGACTTGACATAAGCCATCGTATAATCAGCGATATCATTTTGGTATTTTTTGTCTTTACCTGAAAGTGATGAGGGGCTGCTAAAAATCGAACTTGTTGAGTCAGAAATACTCTCTGAACTCTCTGAAAAAGAACAACCGCTGATGTTTATAGCTGCAATTAAAAAAGCGCAAAAAAGATTAAACGGTTTTGAATAGTCTATATGTAAACGCATAAATATTTCCTATGGAATGTGAAGAATGAAATTGGATATTTGGGTTACTGTTCCTTTGCAGAGCCTGTTTCATTAGTGGTGGTCCAAATTCGATAAAGCACTTCAAAATCAATTGGTACATACACTACAACAGGTAGTTTACTATTGTAACGATATAAATGGTTATCTCCGTGTATTTGTACAAATGTATTCTGATCTTTTTTTTCAGGTGGGCAGGCCATAAGTGTTGATGCAGGAGCTTTTACCGAGGTAAGAATATAGTAAGAAAACCCCCAGCCTGGAACAGTTTTCTCATCCAATTGTCCTCCAAACCAATGATGATTACAGTCTGCTTTAATCGTTTTACCTATAATGATTTCCAGTTTCTTGTCATTTTCATCAGCAACGGCTTTTAGGTTGATAACCATTCTTTTATAACCTTTTTCTGCCGGAGGATAGGGTTTAATTACATCAGTATCAGATAAAGCCACAGTATTGAATAATAAAAAACCGCTGACAACAAGCCATCTGTTAAAGCATCTCATTTTATATTCTCTTAGAGTGTAAGGACTTTGATTAACATTAAAGTATTCAGATAGCTAACACAACAATAATTACAGTCACATTCTTTTTCCTGCGGGTCATGATGAAAAATAAAGTAAAATGATGAAACTTACAAAGTTTCAGTTCATTAGTCCCAAACAGACCTAAATAGGTAAATATGAAAAATTATAAAATCGCTATACTGGCCGGTGACGGCATCGGTCCTGAAATCACCAAAGAAGCCATCAAGGTGCTTAAAGTTATAGAGGAGCGTAATGATGTCACATTTGAATTGATGCCAGCTGCATTTGGTGCTTGCGCTTATTTTGAATTTGGAGATGCATTTCCGCAAGCGACAATCGATATTTGTGATCAGGCAGATGCCATTTTAAAAGGCACGATAGGCCTTAGTCATGAAGAATCCAAAAAAATCCCTATTGATAAACAACCTGAACGTGGTGCTTTGTTGCCGCTACGCCGTCGTTATAATACCTATGCGAATTTCCGTCCGGTTTTTTTACCCAAAGCTTTAGGTCATTTTTCTCCTTTAAAGCCAGAAATAATCGGTGAGGGGATTGATATTATTATGGTTCGTGAACTGGTCGGTGGCCTCTATTTTGGTCATAAAGAAGCGGGTATTAATGAACAGGGCTTACGCTATGTTAAAGAAACCTTAGAATATGATGAGTTGCAAATTCGTCGTATTTTGCACCAAGCATTTAAGCTAGCCAGCAAGCGTAAAAAAATATTGCATAATATCCATAAAAGTAATGTTTTAAAATCCAGTGTGCTCTGGAATGAAATACTGGATGAGGTCGCTGTTGAGTATCCAGACGTTCAAGTTATGCATCAACTGGTCGACTCTGCTGCAACAAATCTTTGCTTGAGACCAACCCAATTTGATGTCATGGTTATGGAAAATATGTTTGGTGATATTCTTAGTGATCAGGGTGGTGGTATTTTAGGCTCTTTGGGACTTATGCCTTCGGCTTGCCTGGGGGATGATAAAGCCTACTATGAACCTTCACATGGATCTGCACCGGATATTGCCGGAAAAAATATCGCCAATCCTTACTCCATGATAGGTTCGGTTGCCATGATGCTGGAAAACAGCTTTGATATGGGCGATGAAGCCAAAAATGTTTGGGCGGCCATGCAGGGCGTTTTTGCAGATGGTTTTTCAACAGCTGATCTTTCCAAACCAGGAACGGGTGTTGTGATGATTAGTACAGTTGAGTTTGGCGATAAGGTTGTAGAAAAACTAAGGAACATGCCTAAAGTTTAAGGGGTTATTTTTTTATAAGGATTTGAAATAATGAAGGGCAAAGTGAATAACTTCGCCCTTTTTTGGTATTTTTCGAAGTTAACTATAGTTTTAGCTCATAATAACTATGCTTTAGCAGTTAATTAAGCTTTATAAGTCACTCTTGTATTAAACATTTTTAATCTTATATTGTCTGTTGTTCATGTTTAACAATCTATGAGAAATTCTGATGAGTAAATCTTTAATAAGAGATTTGTTATTGATAGGCATTTTTTCTACTAGCTTATCTGGCCCCATTTCATTGTCAGCAGCTGGATTGCCTCCTTACGTTGATGGGCAGCCTTTACCATCTTTGGCTCCCATGTTGGAGCATAGTATGCCGGCAGTGGTTAATATTTCAACTTCAACCAATATTCAAGTTAACGAAAATCCACTAATGCAGGATCCTTATTTTCGTCAATTTTTTAATGTGCCTCATCAATCGCGTCAGCAACAAAAAAACAGTTTGGGTTCAGGTGTGATTATTGACAGTATCCAAGGTTTGGTGCTCACTAATAATCATGTAATCGATAAAGCAGATAAGATTTTGGTTACCCTAAATGATGGTCGCCAACTTAATGCTGAATTAATTGGTACGGATCCGGAAGCAGATATTGCCATAATTAAGGTACCGGCTAAAAATTTAACCCAACTTCCCATGGCTGATTCTAGTCAACTGAAAGTTGGTGATTTTGTAGTTGCTATTGGTAATCCATTTGGTTTAGGTCAAACCGTAACCTCTGGTATTGTTAGTGCTTTGGGTCGATCTGGTCTAGGTATTGAAGGTTATGAGGATTTTATACAAACTGATGCTTCTATAAATCCCGGTAACTCAGGTGGAGCTTTGGTTAATCTTCGCGGAGAATTAGTGGGTATGAATACCGCAATTTTGGCACCAACTGGTGGTAATGTTGGGATAGGTTTTGCGATTCCCAGCAATATGATAATGCCTATTAAGGACTTATTGGTTAAACATGGCGAAGTAAAACGCGGTTTGTTGGGGGTAACTACTCAAGATTTAACACCAGAACTGGTTAATGCTTTCAACCTTGAAAATAAACATGGCGCAGCTATTAGTCGAATTGAAGCTTATTCACCTGCTGAAGAAGCAGGACTGGAACCGGGCGATGTTATTGTCTTAGCGAATGGACGGGTTGTTAAAAGTAGTCAGGATATACGCAATATCGTTGGTTTATTGCAAATTGGCGATAAAGTAAATTTGGAATATTTTCGCGGCAATGAAAAAAAGGAAGCGGTTGCCATTATCGGTAAACAAGAACAGCCGCAATTGTCCGGTGAAAAGTTGCACCGTTTATTAAAAGGAACCGTGTTAAGTGTAATGGAAAAAAATAAGGGTGAAGGCGTTTTATTTGAAAAAATCCATAGTACTTCGTATGCCTGGCGGGTAGGTTTGAGACCAGGTGATATTATTTTATCGGCGAATCAATATCGCGTGCATAATCTTGAAGAATTAAAGAAGATTGTGAATCCTAACGATGCTTTATTGATTAATATTCAGCGTGGGCAGGAAGCTTTTTTTGTTGTATTAAGATGAGTTCGCAAGAATTTCAAATCATGAGTATTAAATAATGGGCATGGAAAAACAATTTATACCTTTAAATATAGCTATATTAGTTGTTTCTGACACGCGTACCGAAGCTGATGATACATCAGGACAAACATTGGTTGATCGCGCAATAATATCTGGACACAATGTTACGGGAAAAAAAATAGTGCCTGATGATATTTATCAAATTAGGGCTGTAGTTTCGAACTGGATTGCCGCTGATAATATTAATGTGGTCATTTGCACGGGCGGTACCGGTGTTACAGGTCGAGATGGAACGCCCGAGGCAGTAATGCCTTTATTGGATAAAGTACTGGATGGATTTGGTGAGACATTCAGAATGTTGTCCTATCAAGATATTAAAACCTCAACCATACAGTCTAGAGCGATTGCCGGAGTAGCAAACGCAACTTACGTTTTTTGTTTGCCCGGTTCATCTGGTGCCTGTCGAACTGCTTGGGATGACATCATTAAGGAACAATTAGACTACCGAACAAGGCCTTGTAATCTGGTTCAGTTAATGCCTCGATTAATGGAGAAATGATATGAGGTCATGTTTTTTATTTCTGGGTGCGATAAGTGCATTGATCGGCGTTGGTATGGGCGCATTTGGTGCACATGGTTTAAAGACTGTTTTAAGTGTTGAGCAGTTGACAATCTTTCAAACCGCGGTAACTTATCAAATGTGGCATGCGCTTGGATTGGTAGGGATTGGTATTATTTACCAGCAACTTACAACGTCCAAATTGCTTGTTTGGGCTGGTTGGTTGATGTTCATTGGCATACTTGTATTTTCTGGCAGCTTATATCTGCTGGTATTGCTGGATTTAAAGTGGTTAGGCATGATAACACCAATAGGTGGAGTAAATTTTATAGTAGCTTGGATTTTGATCGCTATTTTTGCAGGACAGAAGCAACATCACAGTAGGTACACTCATGAGCGACGTTAATCCCCAAACTATTTATTTAAAAGATTACACGGTTCCAGATTTTTTGATTCGCTGTGTTGATTTGAGCTTTAGCTTGGCTGAAGAAAATACACGGGTAATTTCAAGGTTAACATTAAAACGAAATCCTGATAGCCAAACAGGTGACGCGCCACTAATTTTGGCGGGTGAGAATTTGACACTAATAAGTGTCATTTTGAATGATGATAATGAATTAACGGAAAAAAATTATCAGCAAACACCTGATTCATTGATTATAAAAGATGTTCCTCAACATCGTGAATTTGTGCTGACTATCGAAAATATTATTAATCCAAAAGCAAATACGGCATTGGAAGGCTTGTATCTTTCAAACGGAATGCTTTGTACACAATGTGAAGCGGAAGGTTTTAGGAAAATTACTTATTTTCTTGATAGACCTGATGTAATGTCAAAATTCACCACAACGTTGGTTGCTGACAAAGACCGTTATCCTATTTTATTATCAAACGGAAATAAAGTGGCTCAAGGTGAGTTAGCTGATAATCGCCACTGGGTAACCTGGGAAGATCCCTTTAATAAACCTTGTTATTTATTTGCATTGGTTGCCGGGCAACTTGAGTGCATAGAAGACAGTTTTACAACTCAATCAGGTCGAAATATCAGTTTGCAGATTTTTGTCGAAAAGCATGACTTGGACAAATGCGCGCACGCTATGCAGTCACTCAAAAATGCCATGCACTGGGATGAGCAGGTTTATGGCCTTGAGTATGATTTGGATTTATATATGATTGTTGCGGTTGGACATTTCAATATGGGTGCCATGGAGAATAAAGGTCTTAATGTGTTCAACACCAAATTTGTTTTGGCGCGGCCTGATACAGCAACTGATTTTGATTATGAACATATTGAGGGAGTTATTGGTCATGAATATTTCCATAACTGGACAGGTAATCGAATTACCTGTCGAGACTGGTTTCAACTTAGCTTGAAAGAGGGCTTTACGGTATTTCGCGACCAAGAGTTTACTGGCGATCGAACGTCTAAAGCGGTTAAGCGTATAGAAGATGTTATTAATCTTCGTACCCGTCAGTTTGCCGAAGATGCAGGCCCCATGGCGCATCCAATCCGCCCTGATGCCTACATAGAAATTAATAATTTTTATACTTTAACAGTTTATGAAAAAGGCGCTGAAGTAGTACGGATGATTCATACTTTAGTTGGTGCCGAAGGCTTTCGTAAGGGTAGCGATTTATATTTTGAACGTCATGATGGCCAAGCAGTCACCTGCGATGATTTCATTAAAGCGATGGAAGCCGCTAATGCTGTTGATTTGAGCCAATTTCGTCGTTGGTATGAACAAGCAGGCACGCCAGTACTAAGTGTTAAGCAATATTACGATGCGGCTGCAAATACGCTAACGTTAACTATCAATCAACATTGCCCAGAAACACCTGGGCAAACAGTTAAAGAGCCATTACATATTCCTGTCACTGTCGGCTTAATTAATAAAGATGGCTCCATTGCGCCTTGTAAATTAAAATCTAATGTTGTTGATAGAACAGATCATGCTATTTTGCAACTGACTCAAGCTGAGCAAAGTTTTGTCTTTGAAGATTTAAAAGAAAAGCCTGTTGTTTCTATTTTAAGAGGGTTTTCAGCTCCTGTTAAGTTGATGATGGAGCGTAATCTTGAAGAGTTAGCTTTTTTATTAAGTCATGATTGCGATACATTTAATCGCTGGGAAGCCGGTCAACAACTTGCCGGACAGATAATAGCCGATCTGATTGTTGACATACAAAATGGGCGTGATTTACAACTTAACCCGATTATTATCAATGCGGTAAAGCAGGTAATGGAGCAGTCATGGGATGACTTGTCTTATTTCTCACTATTACTAAGTTTACCCTCAGAAAACTATTTGGCTGAGCAAATGCAGGTTATTGATGTCGAAGCCATTCATGCTGCTCGTGAATTTGTTCTGCTAACACTGGCGGAGCAGTTACAAATACAATTTAAAAACTTGTATCGGGACTGTCATCGTGAAGAATCCGGTTCGTTTGATGCCGGTGCAATTGGTCGTAGACGTATTAAAAATACTTGTTTAGCTTATTTGGGAAGATTAGAACAGCAAGAAGTGCGGCAATTGTCACAGCAGCAATTTGATACGGCTAAAAACATGACCGATCAAATAGCGGCCTTGGCAGTTATAGTTAATAGTTCACATTCTGGTAAACAAAAGTGTCTCGACAGCTTTTATGAACAATGGAGAGATGAAGCTTTGGTGATTGATAAATGGTTTGCACTACAAGCTTCTAGTCATAACTTGGATACATTTGATACTGTACAAAAGTTAATGCAACACCCTGCTTTTGATCTAAGAAATCCGAATCGAGTTAGATCGTTAATTGGTGCATTTAGTCAAGCCAATCCACTGCATTTTCATGAGGCCAACGGACAGGGTTATCAATTTTTAGGGGATCAAATAATTGTCCTGAATACTTTAAACCCACAAGTTGCCTCACGCATGTTAAGTGCTTTAACGTCTTGGCGAAGATATGATAAAAACAGGCAAGCTCTAATGAAAATACAGTTGGAAAGAATTATGAACACCGAGTCAATATCTAAAGATGTTTATGAGGTTGCCAGTAAAAGTCTGGTCTAATCGGTCACATTTTTTGTCAGCATGAATTTTGCTTAGCAGTAATAAAACTATCATCGAGTCATTTAATAAAGAATCGTTGGTATCTTATAAACTAACGATAAGAGTTAGATGTTTCTAGCGTTTAAGGGATTGTCGACGATCAGTCCTGCCCTATGATAGAATCCCTACATTTATAATTAATATTTATCCCGATTAGCTGGTCAGTAGTTGGTTCCATTGAGTACTGGCTGGGATTTCATATTGACGAACCAACTAAAGTTTTTAATAAAAACGCCTAGCGCCGCTGATCATCAGGGTCAACCTAATAACTCCCTACTATAAATTAAAATATAATGACTTTCCCTATTTTTCAATCAAGTCCTTCTAGCAATGATGATAGTAACTCTTCTATGAAATCTAATCGCTGGATGTTGATTTTTACCTTTATCATCAGTGCCTATATGCTTTTTGGACATTTAGGTGGGATGGCACTAATTTCGCCAGATGAAGGTCGTAACGCAGAAGTTGCAAGGGAAATGAGTCAATCGCATTCCTGGTTAGTGCCAACTTACGACGGACTCACTTATCTTGATAAGCCGGCATTCTATTTTAAGACAGTGGCACTGTCTTTTTCATTATTTGGTGAATCAGAGGCTGTCGCTCGATTGTCATCAGCTATGTTTGGATTTGCTTTGGTGATTATGGCGTTTTTCTTTTGTCGAAAAATGTACGATCAACGTACTGCAATTTTAGCCACGTTAATCATATCAACGACGCCTCTTTATATGGCATTTGCAAGAATAGTGATTTTTGATATGACATTGGCTTTTTTTGTATCAGCCACCATTTTTTCCTGTTTTCTAGCTGAAGAAAATACAGATAAACAGCGTATGCGTTGGTACTTAATAGGAGCAGTGATGGCAGGCTGTGCAACTTTGGTTAAAGGCCCTGTGGGCTTCATCATTCCTTCTTTAGTGATAGCTATTTTTAATGGTTTTGAAGGTAGACTTGGAGCTATCAAGCGGGTTTTTGCTTTACGAAATTGGTTGGTATTTTTCGCTATTGTGTTGCCATGGTTTATAGGATTATCGTTGCTTTGCCCCGATTTTCCTTATTATGGAATTATGAGGGAATCAATTGCTCGCTTTACGACGACTGAATTTCATCGTACAGCCCCTTTCTATTATTATGCTCCCATTATTCTTGGAACTTTTTTTGCTTGGAGCTTATTATTACCCGAAGCTGTTGTTGTAGCATGGCGTAATAGAAAAGATTGGTCACGTGCAGATCGCCTATTTATTATTTGGGTCATTGTTGTTGTCTTGTTTTTCTCGGTATCACAATCGAAATTACCTGGCTACATTCTGTCTGCTGTAATGGTTCTTGGTATATTGACGGCACGTATTTTTGCTATGGCGTTTAATAATAGTAACGGACGAACTGCAGGCATTATATGGCACGGGACAATACCATTATTATTATTAAGTATTTTGGCGTTTGTTTTGTTAGCTAATGTTGCTATTAATCCAGAACTACTTAAAAGCAGATTAACATTAAGGCCCGAGCTATTTGATCTCTTTATGCCTACAGTTGTGCCCATGGCGGTATCATTTGGTATTGTTGCAGTACTTTCTATTTGTGCATTATGGAGTCGAAACACGAAATTTATTTTCTTTGCCTTCATAAGTTTTCCACTGTTATTAATGACTGTTAACTTTGATGTTTTGTCAATTTATGCAGAATCACGTTCTGCTCGAAGTCTTGCAAAAACTATTCCTTCAACATTATCTCAAGATACTGAACTGGCTTGTATGGAATGTATGCCTAATGGCCTGCCTTTTTATCTCAAACGATTTGTAACGGTTTTAAGTGATACGGGTAAAGAATTAACCAGCAATTATGTCATTTTTACGCTGAACTCGGGAAAACCTTGGCCGGAAGGAATTGCACCAATGGCAAAGTGGCATGATTGGTTGACTACCCGTAATCATCCAATTTATTTGATGGGTGATCAGGCTCATTTACCCTTGCTAAATTCAGTTGCGCTCGAGTATGGTGTTGAAGTAAATAAACTGGATTCTAAATATTCTGCCGTTTTACTTCCCACTCCAGCAAGGAAATAATATGTGTGGTATTTGTGGGTTAGTCATTCCAAACGGGATAGAAGATAGTAGTTTGATACGGCACCAAGTTAATCAGATGATTGATGCACTGATGCATAGAGGCCCTGATGATACCGGTATTGACGGGGATCATTCAGCTGTCTTTGGGATGACTCGATTAGCTATTCGAGGATTAAGCGATGGCAAGCAACCCATCGTAGATGCTGATAGTGGCGTTATGATGGCCTGTAATGGTGAGATAGATAACCATCTTGAATTACGAGAGTGGTTGCTTAGTCGTGGGCGAACTGTTGATCAGAGCACTGATGTTGCAGTGATTCCAGGGCTATATTTAGAGTTAGGTGATGCTTTTGTCGAAAAACTTAAAGGGGCTTTTGCTATTGCAATTTGGGATCCTCGTGATAAAAAAATATTGCTGATTCGAGATAGAGCGGGTGAACGGCCACTATTTTTTACAATTAATGAAGGTGTTGTTTCTTTTGCATCATTAATAGCCGCATTGGTAACATCTAGTAGTGGGGCTTTTAATATCGGTGTTAATGCAGTTCACAATTATTTGCAAGCGGGCTTTTTCATCGCTCCGGAGACACCGTTTGCTACTATTCAAAAAGTGTCCCCTGGTGAGGTGGTAACCATAACTACCGAGGGTATTCAACGCAAGCATTATTGGCGTTGGAATCCAGTACAAACTTCTAAGCGGCAAAATTCGTTAGATGTGTTTGATGAGATTTTTAGAGCTTCAGTAAGTAAACAAAGTGAAGTAGATGTTGATTTTGGTTTGTTTTTAAGTGGTGGGTTAGATTCTTCTCTCATTACAGCCGTTACTCGATCCATCCGTCCAGAAAAAACATTGAAAGCCTATAGCCTTCGTTTTACTGAAGAATCGTATGACGAGGGACATTATGCCGAGCAAGTAGCAAATACGTTGGGTGTTGATTTTGTGCCTGTTTGGGTGCGTCCTGAGGATTTTCCACCTACTATTGCTAAATTGGTACGGCAAGTTGGTGAACCACTAGCTGATCCTGCGTGGGTACCTAGTGCTCTTTTGGCTAGGCGTGCGGCTCAAGATGTGCGTGTAGCATTGGTCGGGGAGGGTGCGGATGAACTTTTTGGAGGTTATCCGACTTATTTTGGTGCAGGATTGGCAGGCTACTATGCCCAGATACCTGATTCAATTAGAGGACTTATTCGACGTCTAGTAGAGAATTGGCCTACCAGCGATAAAAAAGTGACAATTCCTTTTTTACTTAAACGTTTTATTCAAGGCGATGAGCTAGATTATCTTGGTCGACATATATTGTGGACATCGTCTATTTCACCAGCAATTTTAATTCGACTTGGAGTGACACCATTAATCATTAGTAGACCCAGTTACTTGCCTGCAGAAATGTTGGATCGTCTTCAACAATATGATCTGGAAAATTCTCTGGCAGAAGGTTTATTAACCAAGGCCGATAGAGCCAGTATGAAATCTGCATTAGAGTTACGAGCACCTTTTCTTGATCAAGATGTTATGGAGTTTGCTGCTACGCTTCCAGAAAATGAACGTATTTATCGCTTACAAACTAAAGTTTTTTTAAAGAAGTATGCCTTGCGCTACTTGCCTCACGATATAGTTCATCGTAAAAAACGTGGACTTTCTGTGCCTTTGAGTAGTTGGTTGCGAGAGCCGCTATATGATTGGGCAAAAGCAAGATTGTCATCGCCATTGTTGGCAAGTGTAGGGGTAAATCGATTAGTGGCAGTGGATTTATTACAAGAACATATGCAACGAAAAGCCGATCATGCCCGTGCAATCTGGACGTTATGTGTGCTCTGCGAGTGGTTGGAATGGGTGTCAGAAGCTAATGGTGAGTCCGCGCAAACTTTATAACTTATAAGCTTAGTTTAAGACGGGGTTTTTCCACTACGTCGTTGAGCTAAAATCCATTTTAATGAAAGGGGCAATAGAAAGAAAGCGCAGGCTGCTATAGCAAGATACTGTGCTAGATGAGATACATCTGCTTGTATTGCTCCTGCACCGACAAGTGTTGCTGTTACGCCAAGAGGAAGAAAGCCTAATACCGTACCAATCCAAAAGTCACAATGGCTAACAGAACTCATGCCTAATAAAATATCATTATATAAACCACTAATGGGTAACTGTCGCATAAATAAGACGGATCGCCATCCTCGTGCATGTGTAGATTGAGATAAGGCGATAATTTTTGGAAATTTTTTCTGGACAAATTCACGACCACTCCAGCGCGCAAAAATAAAAGCACCATAAGCACCAACAACAGTCCCGAAGTGGCTTAAAACAAAACCCCAAGTAAAGCCAAATATCACTCCCGCCAAAGTGCATAAAAGCAGTCGAGGCATACCTATTGCTGTTAGTAAGGCAGAAACAAGCATAAATATGGCCGGTGCTGCATAACCAGTTCCAGCCAGCCACAATTTAATTTGATGGCTTTGATTGAGCACTTCTTTTAATGGCACTGAGTAGATTAAAAAACTACAACCCACCACGATTATAAGAAGTAAAACCATAGCGATTTTTTTTGACAATTTATTTTTTGATTCAGCCACTATTCACCTGAAAAATTTAACGGGAGTTATCTTACATTCGGCCAGCTACATAAAAGCTATTGAAAAAAGATCCTTAAGTGAGACAAAATCAGTCGACATTGAGTGCATGCCGACCAGATCTTAGTTGGATAAGCCATGTCATTTGTAACATCATCAGCAGGGCTTTTATAATGCCTGTAAAAACTTATTTCCCATTTTTTTAGTACCTTTAGTCTGAAAAACTCGGAAATATGGGTATCGAAATGGGGTAATTAAGTCAAACTCTTTAAATATCATGGTTATATCTTAACACATAAGCAACAGGGGTATTACTCATAACTGTAAAAAGCAACGTAATCTTTTTGTCGTTTTTTATAGCGTTCGACTTTAATAATTGATGAAAAGGATGCCGCTAAGATGCCCGATTATAGTATGAGAATGATAATTCCAGTCATAAAGAGATAACAACTTATCTCAATATCGACAATAAAATATTTTTGTCACAATACCTTAAAGAAACCTTCATTAGTTCGTCACAAAAGAGTTTTACTCTTTGTTCTGAAAATAGAATAAAGAAATTGAAGATCAATGATTTTCTGCTCTCGTAATCGCTCGTGGTCGACTTTTACAGACTTATTCTCTTAAGGAGATAAAAATGAAGCTACTTTACTCGATCCATAAATACGATGTATCCCTTTTTATCTGGCTAATTAATACCAGAATTCATGGCAGTCTAACTCAGTGCGGTAGATACTTATCAAAAACAGGTGACGGTCCTTTATATGGACTAATCATAGCTGGTTTATATGGTAATCAGGGCTTCAGTCCTTATTTACAAGCTATTCTTCTAGCATTTTTAATAGAACGAATTATATATTTTGTACTTAAAAACAGCTTGAAACGAAACCGACCCGAGGCAGCTCTAAAAAACTTCCACAGCATTATTACTCCGTCAGATCAATTTAGCTTTCCATCAGGGCATACTTCAGCAGCCTTCATGATGGCCACTTTACTCAGCTTTTACTTTCCTTCTTTATTCATCCCCCTTTATTGTTGGGCAACATTGGTAGGTTGTTCTCGCGTCGTTCTTGGGGTTCATTTTCCTACTGATATTTTAGTAGGTAGTATTTTGGGTATAGGTACTGCAATTTTTAGCTTAGGACAACTATGAAGATTTTTTATGGTGTACAAGGGACCGGAAACGGCCATATAACACGTGCTAGAGTAATGGCAAAAGAACTCTATGCAGCAGGACTGGATGTCACCTTTCAATTTACCGGCCGACCAGCCGATAAGTATTTTGAGATGGAGGTGTTTAACGGTTACCAATTAAGAACAGGATTAACCTTTAACACTGAAAAAGGACAAGTAAGTTATTTAAAAACAGCGCTTGATGCCAAGCCTATTACCTTCATTAGAGATATAAAAACACTGGATTTGACTGCTTATGATTTAGTGATCACTGATTTTGAACCTGTAACAGCTTGGGCTGCAAAAAATCAAAAAATACCCGTTTTAGGCATAGGCCATCAATATGCTTTTAATCATGATATTCCTAGAGCCGGTTCCGATCCGATTGCTAATCAAGTCATGAAATATTTTGCCCCCGCTGATATAGGCGTGGGCTTACATTGGCATCATTTTGGGCAACCTATTTTACCACCTATTATTGATACACCTGAAACACCCAAAAGTATTGTTAAAAATAAAATTATTGTTTATTTACCTTTTGAAGATCAACAAGAAGTGATTGATTTATTGAAGCCATTTAAAAATTTTGATTTTCATATTTATGCACCTGATGCCATTCAGTCACCAGTTGATCATATTTTCTGTAAACCACTTTCACGGCTTGGCTTTCAGAAAGATTTATATGATTGTGCAGGAATTATCAGTAATGCCGGTTTTGAACTGGCCAGTGAGTCGCTACAATTAGGTAAAAAAATTCTCGCCAAACCCTTGCATGCACAAATGGAGCAAATATCCAATGCAGCAGCCTTAAAACAATTGGGATATGGTCAAACTATGCATGATATGGATAGTGCAATTATTGAGCAATGGTTACATGATGATAATACCATTCTTATTACCTACCCCAATATAGCTAAAGTGCTGGTTAAATGGATACAAGAAGGTATGCCTGAAATGCAACCTGATTTTATTAAAGCAATCTGGAGCAGAGTCGAAGTTCAACATAGCAAACATTAATT
This sequence comes from uncultured Methylococcaceae bacterium, assembly GCA_903908165.1. GTDB lineage: Bacteria > Pseudomonadota > Gammaproteobacteria > Methylococcales > Methylomonadaceae > Methylobacter_C. Next base: position 45,470 of record CAIVQX010000014.1, read on the forward strand.
TTTTTCTATGCATTAAGCTCTTGTCAATATTAGGCACCCTCTAAAAATGAGTTTTGGAGGGTGAGTTTTTACTAAGCTTCCGTTTATCTATCATTAGGTTAGTTTTACTCTTGTTGTTTATTTGAAGATTGCTAGGTAAGTGGTCAAAAATGCGGTTTTAAATAGATTATGCCTAATTGGATTCAGCGAAATATAAATTTTTATGAGCTTAATTGAAATAGATCAGAACGGACTTATTTAGTTTATTGTTAGCTCTTCTGCGGTATTTGCAGTGGAATTTAGAAACTCCGGATGGATTAAATGGTCATAGAGATTTTTTAAATTTTATGCCATACAGGCTATTGAAAATCGACGGTGAATTTTTAACTCTGTATATTGAATTCCCAAAAGTGGTTATTTTTGATTTGCCTATACACCCCGTTAACAATGATTTTATTCATCCAATAACTGACTTATTTTACAAATCCAAATTTTTAATAAATAACTGGCTATAGGTAGTTATACGAATAGTTTTTTAGATGATAATTGATTACAGTATTAACCATATACTTTCTCCGGAAACTTTAGGTAACCGGAATCTCTTATGGTTTAAAAATAAGATGAGTTAATTTGTTAGATACCGAGAGGCTATAGGTAGTTATACGAATAGTTTTTTAGAGGGTAATTGATTACAGTATTAACAATATACTTTCTCTGGAAACTCTAGGCGACCTAAAGCGTTAATCATTTGAAAGTAAGATGAGTTAATTTGTTAGATACTGTGAGGCCATAGGTAGTTATACGAATAGTTTTTGTTGATAACAAAGATTATTATTTAAACCATGAATAGTGTGGTTGATGTTGGGTTTCGATACAGAAACTAATAACGTGTCGGAATAAATTTGATTAATCAAAAAAACGAGGCAAATCTTGTGAAAAAAATTACATATTTATTACTACCTGTGTGTATGGGTTTGTCAGTTGTCACGACAGATTCTTTTGCTTCTGATTCTATATTACTTTCGTCCGATCAAATGGATCAGGTGACTGCCGGATTGGGCGCGTTCGTAAATGTCAGTGCTATTGGTATTAGCCCATTTTATGCTAACACTCGTACTCAATCTGTGGCTCTTACTGCCGTTAGTGGCAATAACAGTTCCGCATTGGGTGGTTATGTTGAAGTAGCAGGAGGCGGTGCTACTGCCGTCGCTGCTGGACAAGGTGCTTCGACAAGCACGACTGTTACACCCGCAACAAGTACAAATGGTTGGACGGGGACGACTACTTATGTAGCTGAAGGTCATTTTAAAAGCTCGCTCGTAGAGATCAACGCAAACGTAACGTATACGTCTGGTAATCTGTTTGTCAATCCTTTGTGAAAAGCAATATTTACATTGAACAGTAACACTTGGTTATTACGAAAGCACTCGTAAATAATCAAAATCAAGAATTTAGCTCGCAGGCCCTATACATTTTATAGCGTGGCGGCTGGATGGTTCCTGAGGACAATAAAGTCTGAAGGTTTTTTAAATAAAGTTAGGAGATTTCCTATGAAAAAATTAATTGCTATTATTGCCCTTGCATCTAGCATGGGTGTTGCTTATGCAGATGAACCAGTTGCATTAAGTGATGTTCAGATGGATAACGTCAGTGCAGGAGGTTTTGCATTCTCCTTTGGTGAAGCAAACGCATTTGGCGCTATTTCAGCTGCAACTCAAACTATTCTAAAAACCAATGTAACAGTATTGGGTATAATTCCAACACAAGCTGGACAAATTACTATAGATCAAGCGCAAGCGTGGTCTTCTAGTTCAGCTTCTGCTCTGTAACAAACTCACAACATATCCAAATTTTTGGAGGAGATTATTATGAAAAAATTTACTATATTAGCAAGTGCTTCATTGTTGGCTATCGCTGGCAGTGCAGTTGCTGAGCAGTCGTTAACTGATGCACAGATGGATGGTGTAAGTGCAGGTGCGGTGGTGTTTTTGCAAGGCACTGCAGGTGGTAATGCATATGGCAATATAATTGCCAATTTGCTTGGCAACACCAGCTCTAAGACTAGCGCACTAGCTGATCCAACTGGTGTTATATCTGGTTTTCTACAGGCTCATGCAACTGCTGAAAATACAAGTGTTGGCACTTCTGTATTTGGTGTAACCGCAGATGCAAACGGCAATCCAGTTACCATCGGTGGCGTATTGGCGCAAAGCTCAACTACTGCTGCTTCTGCTCTTTATTAAGGGTAAGAAAAAGCAGGAAATGCCCCTTTCCGTTAAGAATGAAGGGCAAGTCCGGCTTAGTAGAGCTCGCTGTTAAGGGACGCCCTGCACTCATCATAGTGTAGGGCGTTTTCTTTTACAACCAAAAAACTTCTTGCAAAAATAAATTGTGAGTACATAAGCTTCATTAAGAGCTTGTTTTGACATAATTTATGCGCTAATCAAATGAATTTCTACGAACATTACCAATCATTTTTCATTGTTTGGCTATACTTGAATCGTACCTGTTTATTCATAAAAATATCTTGTTAATCTAAAAGGACTTATTGCCTAACCCCTTTATTTCATCTATGAAAACACTGCTTGTAGTTATAGGTCTGATAGTAAATTTTTCTGGATTGGCGGAAGCTCGCTCTGTTACATCGCTTCTAGAAATACGTAGAGAAAATGTAGTGATTCAAAAGTGGGATTTAAGCTGCGGAGCGGCCGCATTAGCAACCTTATTGAATTATCAGCAAGGCGATTTTGTAACAGAAAAAGAAATTGCTAAATCATTGATGAGTCGACCCGAATACATTAAATATCCTGGTTTGGTAACTGCCAGACAGGGATTTTCTTTGTTGGATCTTAAACGTTATGTCGATGGTCGGGGTTACAAAGGTAATGGATATGGCAAGTTAACATTTGAAGATCTCCTTAAAAAGGCGCCAATAATTGTCCCAGTCAGTATTTTTGGTTACAACCATTTTGTTATTTTTCGAGGTATGCAAGGAAATCGCGTACTTCTGGCTGATCCGGCTTGGGGAAATCGAACCATGCTGGTTGAGGCATTTGAAAACATTCGAATTGATTTTCCGCAAATAGGTAAAGTCGGTTTTATGATTGCTCGCCTGGATGGTGCTGAGCCCCTTAATAACTTAGCTCCAAAGGCTAAAGAATTTGTTATGACACGATAAGAGTAAGATGAAAAAAACGAGTAACAAAAAAATACAGCAAAAAATAGCTACTGAGTCTGGTGCATTTTCATCAAAGTTTACCTTGTTGGTCGGTGCTGGGTTAATTGTTACAGGTTGCGCCTCGGTTCAGCCGCATGATAATGTAACCGATACAGCGTTAAGCGATCATCTGATACAAAAAATTGATGAGCGTGATCGAAAAATTGCAGAACGTGATCAGGTTATCGATGATCTTCAGCGCAGAGTAAAGCAATTGGAGCAAAATAAATTAGTTTACTTACCGGTTGAAAAAGGATCCAACACAGTTGCTACTGCCGAGATTAAAACAACACTACCGGATAAAACCGCCGGAGTTTCGTCTCCTCCCCTAAGTCAAACACTTGCCCAGAAAAAAACAGTCATGCCTTCCCAGGCTAAAGGGGGCGCAGGTAGCTTTGAGGTTGATGAAGATTCAGCCCAACGTGCATTAGAACGTACTTTAATTGTAACAGGCGCGCTGTTATTACCCTATGGGTTAGCTGAAGTACAGCCTTTTAGTACTTATACAAGGCGAGCTTACGACGTAACAACGGTATTTCAAAGTTCCCCGGGCATACTTGCAAATGCATCTATTCGTCAAAATAAGTTTGATATAGGTTCAAATTTATTGGTTGGATTGCCTTTTGAGTCCCAGTTTGAGTTAAGAGTCCCTTATGACGTTACCAATCAATCAGTTGTGACACCTAATGGCTCTAACAACCAAGAAAATAGTAATACTGGCAACTCACTCGGTGATGTGAATATTGGGTTAGCAAAGACCTTACTTCGTGAAAGCGAATGGATTCCTGATTTAATTGCTCGGCAGTCTTGGACTGCCGGAACGGGTAGTCTCGAAAATAATAATGTGTATATGGGCGGCGGTTTTAATAGTTTTACTACCTCTTTGGTAGCACTAAAACGGCAGGATCCTTTAGCATTTTCAGTTAGAGGAGGCTATCAAACCTTTTTAGAGAATAATAATATTCAATTGGGCGATCAATATAGCGTATCCCTCAGCACTACCTTGGCGGCCAGTCCGCAGACTTCTTTAACATTTGGCTTACAGCAAACTTTTGCACAACAACAAAAAATCAATAATATTGCGCTGAATGGCAGCGACGTTGTCTCAAGTGCTTTTACCTTAGGCGCTGCATCGACGATAGGGAAAAGGTTGTTTTTCTCGGTGACCGGTGGTGTTGGTTTGACAAATTCATCACCGGATTATTTTCTTAATATTATTGTACCGTATCGGTTTGATATGCCTTTTACAACAACAAAAACCGGGTCATAAATTCTAAGTCTTTTTTCGAAACCAGAGCGAACCATTTGTGCTTTAGCTACTTATTTTTAAAGCCTTAGGTTGATAGTGCCGGCCAGAAACTATTATCAATAAGCTTAAAATTAATAAAATAACTTTACTGGGTTCAGCAACAGTGGCTGAAGTTTTTAGGGGTACGCCACTGAAAGACAACAACGATGTAACTGGCGTATCAAAATTTTGCTGCCAAAGTTCGCCATTCACGTTCAATAGATTAAATCCAATAAATAGCTCAGGTAGTAAAAGAGAGTCTATAGTAATATTGGATAGGTAATCTTGTAACCAAGGCGATGTAGACGAGTTGGCATCTAAAATGTTAAGAATCGGTGCAAATAAATTAAAGCCTTGTTTGGTAAATAAGGCATCATCAAAAACAACGCCTGGTAGACTGGCGGTAAAAAGCACATCCCTAGACTTATCAAGTAAGCTGACGGTATCTCCTGAAAAATAGCTTTGTCCAGAGGCATCAGTCATTCTTTGTAAGGGATCAATTTTTAGATAACCACCATTTAGCGGATCATTGATGTACGACTGTCCAAGATTGTTAGCGAGCAAATTGATCGGTAACAGATCAAAAGATAGTATCCCCGCACCTGCATCCCAATGCATTTGATTACTTATATTGTTGTTATCTAATGCCGAAAGATGTCCTATTTGATCGCCCGTTTGATTGGTAGCTACTGCCGGCGCCTCGTAGGATAATTCGTTGTGAGTATTGATGACGGTTAGGAAAAATGGCTCTTGCTGTGGTGCCAAAGCAATAGCTAACGCCAAAGGGCTAGAGGCTTCATTCAATGTTATTTCATTTCCAATTTGGTTCATGTTGCTGTCAAACCAATTTTTTATGATTTCTACTGTGGAGGCATCTCCCCAAAATCCTGTGGTTGACTTACCATTTTCCAAATAAGTAAAAAAGCCGGCAACTGTTTCTTGTACGCCGGATGCAAATGTCTGTATAACTTGAATAGTGTCGCTAATATAAGCAAATGTAGATGTTGGTGTAGCTTGCAAACCGAACGTTTTGAATGTCCAATCTAAATTTAAGTAACTGGCTGAAGAAGGAGCTACTAATGCATAAGCAGTACTTTGACTCGAGGCCGCCGCTCTTGAAAAAAGAGGCTCACTGGTAAAGGATTTGGCTAGGGTGATATAGCTGGAATCGAAAGTTGCAATTGCTGTTTCGTTAACAGGTGCTTGAACACTCGCCGAGGCTAGACTTGCATGTATCGCTGGGTAATTGAGTATTCCCGGATTGGTGCTCACTGCAATAGCATAAGCATTAGTCTCAATGGTAGATAAACCATAAATAAGTCCGCTTCCATCAATGGTAGCAGTTATTGATTGATTACTAGATGTTGTTGCCATTGGTATTAAGGCAACAGCAGATAATGGGGTGGTGGTTAAAGCTACAAAAATAATCAGAGCTTTAATAGTGTTGTAAGTAATCATTAAACATCCTTTTGTTTTATTTAATAGAGGTTCAAATTTTTTGATCACTTTGGCTTTTGTTTAATGATCTAACTTAAATCTCTGATAAGTTGAAAAGTATAGTATTAAAAACAGGAAGAAAAGTTTTAAAAACCAGATGAATAATATGCCTAGATGTCTAATCAATGATGCGAACGAAACTAACAGTTTTGACTTAGATAAAGACAATTTAAAGTCTTTTTTCTTTAAAGACTTCTAGTTTATTCATGCCCATAAGTAGCAAATGTCAACAATATGAACTATTTTTAAAGAGCAGAACAAGCAACGTACTACAACTCGAATAATAAAAAACGAATGTGTTGGTATGTTGTTTTAATTGAATTCGACTAACTTAATTATTCAATGAATAGGGCAATTTGATGATGAAATATATTATTTTTACGAGTGCACTGTTGTTGGGAAGTGTAATCGCTGGCGAAGCGTTGGCGGTGGATTGTCCAATTTCTGGACAAGTTATGGATATATCGACTCAAGCGGAGGTAACAGGTGTACCAGAAGTTCTAGCTAAAACAGAAAATTATACATTTGCTTTTCCGAATGTTGCCGAAGAGTGCTCTATAACAGTGGGAAATAAAACTTTTAATGCTGGTGATGATTCTAGGCGTAGTGATGATGTTGTCAAATACTTTTCTGAAAATGCGCCAACCGGTTGGAAATTTTCAAAGGGAGTATTTACAAGCAAAACAGCTGGTGCAGATGTTGCAGATTTGACTTATTCAAGTTCAAATAGCAAGAAAGGGAAAGGGAACTGTGCAACGAAGCCCATTATAATTCAAACTTCTTCGAATCAAGGTGTAGCTGCTGTTGCAGCAGTTGCCGAAGTCAAAGAAGTTACTGCTGATCCTCAATTAACAACTTTATTAACAGGTAATACTGTTTGTGATTCGAATGCGACGTACGATAGTTGTGCAAAACATCCTGAAAGGAATCCTTGTATTATAAAAATGGGTATACAAGAGCAACATCGTAATGGAGGTGAGTTATGGGATTATAAGCTGGGTCCTTCTAATGTTGTAGATCCAACAGTTCGTGTAGGTGATTGGTCGATAACTGGTAGTGATGAAAATACGGTAGTAAATTACGCTTATCCGCCCGGAGGCACTCCCGCGTCTTATAAAGTCTTTGATGCAGGTGCTGGTAATTATTATTTTTGTTCGGGGACATCGATTGTTGCTACTGCCAAGATTACCAACGCACCGAATTGTAGTTAATGGATTTACTAGATGATATAAATCTCTTCCTATTACTTATGTTCCGGTATCGATTTGCTTTGGCTTATATCGATAACTGACTTTTAATTAGAACAAATATCTGCTTTCAACTTAACAATGAATGTGTATTACTATGAAAACTACTTTTAAAATGGCCGTTATTGTTTTTTTGTTCATTAGCACTTTTCAAATTGAAGCTGCAATTATTTATGATCAACCCTATGATGGTAGTATCAATGCTGATGCGTATGCTTCTCAGAATGACAGCACAATTGGTGGCTTCGGCGACTTTGCTAAAGCCTATGATGACTTTACTTTAGATTCGGTAACTTCGATTGTTAAGGTGAAATGGTACGGAGAATTTTTTAGTGGAGAGCCAGCACCAATTTCTAACTTTTTAATTCAATTCTGGTCAGATAAATCTGGACCTAATGCCGAACTATTTAGTGAAACTATAGTCGGAAACGCTCATGAAACCTTGGTAGAAAAAATAGGTAATTTTAATCTTTACCAATATGGAATGGATCTAAGCTTACCATTCCAAGCCCTAGCAGGTACGACCTATTGGTTATCGATTCAAGTAACACTAGACTACCACCCTCAATGGGGTTGGTATCAAGGCAAAGGAGGAGAAGGGGTTGCCTATCAAGATTATTCTTTTGGCGAGAACGGAGTCATACCAACGGACTTAGCCTTTAGCTTAGCATCTGTTCCTGAGCCTATTACAATATTACTGCTAAGTTTCGGGCTTATTGGACTTATGCTCACCAAGCAATACAGACAAAAATTATATATCAGGTAGTAAGAATAAGAATATTTGAGATGCCTCATCCTTGCGCCACTCTTGTGTGCAAGGGATTTTAGCCGTAAACAGCTTTCCTGCATGATAATAATACTCAGCTAGTCTTTATGAACCGTACTTTTTTGTTGGCAACGGCTTTATACATGATCTTTGTAATTTACGGCAGTTTAGTGCCGCTTGAACTCAAGGATTTGCCGATGGATACGGCAATAAGCCAATTTAAGGGGATACGATATCTGCAATTAGGTCCGGACTCGAGAGCAGATTGGGTTGCCAATATTGTATTGTATATACCGCTGGCTTTTTTTGCGTCAGCTACATTTGGTGGTGAGCGTTATCCGTTGCTGCGTGCATTATTAGCCGTTGTTGTACTAATTTTTTGTATCGCTTTAGCTGTTGCCGTTGAATTTACTCAGTTGTTTTATCCACCGCGAACGGTGTCTTTAAATGATTTAATTGCTGAGTCTTTGGGGACAGTTATCGGGATTTTGGGTTGGCAATTTTTTGGCGCCTATTTTTCCAGACTTTATCATCAGTTGCTTCGCGGCAGTTTTCTATCAGCACAGGCTGCGATTTTTTTTTATTTGCTAATTTACATTGCGCTCAGTTTATTTCCCTATGATTTAGTGACCTCTGTTGCTGAATTAAAAACAAAAATAGCCAATGGAAATGATGCGGTTGTTATGTCTTTTGGGGTATGTGGCGAAGCGCCGGTGCGTTGTGGTATCAAGTTAATTTCAGAAGTTGTAGTGTTAATGCCCTTAGGCTTGTTATTTTGTTATGTGCCTAATCTACAGCATCGCAAAACCATGGCGGTGTTGGTGGGATTTTTATTGGGTCTGGTGATTGAAGGCGTGCAGGTTTTTTTGTTATCCGGCGCAGGACAAGGTATTTCAGTTGTAATGCGCATGGTTGGCATGGGAGCTGGTGTAAGTTTATTTAGCTGGTCTGAACAATTTGATACTGAAAGCAAAAAACGCATATTACGATGTTTTGCGGGTTTTGCGGTTTTACCCTACATTATTTTGGTTTTGGCTATTAACGGTTGGTTTTCAGCTGGTTGGGAAACTTCAGAACAAGCTTTGGAAAAGCTAGCCGAAACTCGTTTTTTACCGCTGTATTATTATTATTACACCAGCGAAGCGGTAGCCTTGGTTAGCCTGTTAAGTAATATAGGCATGTATTTTCCAGTCGGATTTTTATGGTGGGCCAGTGTTTTTAGTGGTGCATCTCAAAAGCAGTCTCAGCCTGCACCACATTGGATTTATGTCGGGCTGTTGGCGGCTTTATTTGCCTTGGTAGTTGAGACAGGTAAATTATTTTTAGTAAATAAACATGCTGATCCCAGTGATGTTTGGTTGGCTTTTATTGCGGCGGCTACTTGTTATGTATTGATGAGTAGGTTTGTTAAGTGGTTAAGACGAGATAAAACTGAAGAAAAGCCTATAGTCGTTGAGCACGTTGTTAATGTGCCGAATCGAGCAAACGAAAAACCGCTTGAAACAAATTTGCCGACTTATAAAATTGATAAGCGTTGGCGAATTGTTTCAGTATTTTTAGCAATGATTATTACGGCCGCACTGTTTGATTACCCGTTATCACCAGTTTTGCTAGGCATATTATTAATTACTTACACGGCATTATTGGCTTATTTCCCTTATGCTTGGCTTTTGGTTGTTCCGGCTTTACTGCCGATTATGGATTTTACTCCGTGGACGGGGCGTTTTTTCTTTGATGAATTTGATTTGTTGGTATTAACTACCTTGGCCTATTTTTATTGGCAAAAACCGTATGAGTCGATACGTTCACTATTATCCATAACAAGCCTTTTTTTATTGATTGTATTTACAATCAGTTATGGAATAAGCTTGTTGATAGGATTGATGCCCTTGTCTGAATTAAATGCTAATGCCTTTAGCAATTATTACAGTCACTATAATAGCTTGCGAGTTGGTAAAGGTTATATATGGGCATTATTACTCTTGCCCTTATTACAGCTCACAGTAAGACGCTACCGTTATGCACTATATTATTTTGCTTCTGGGATATTACTAGGTTTAGCAGGCGTTGCTATGTTTGCTGTGATCGAACGGATAGTCTTTGTTAGTTTGTTTGATTTTGCCAGTGACTATCGTATCAATGCCTTATTTTCAACCATGCATGCTGGGGGTGGGCACATTGAATCCTATTTAATGCTTAGTTTGCCGTTTATCACGTTGCTGTTTGTTAATTCAGCGCATGCCAGAGTTAAAAGTTTACTGGGCGTTGTCTTATTTATTATTGGGTTGTATGCGTTGTTGGTTACCTTTTCTCGTGGTGGCTATTTTGGCTTTATCAGTGAGTTTATGGTGTTAGTAATTGCTTTGTTGGTAGCATATAGAAAGCAATGGTTGGCTTCGAAAAAGCCATTGTTAATATTACTTTTGTTGGTAATCAGTGTTGTTATGGTTTTGCCGGTATTAAACGGTAATATGATCCAGCAACGGTTTAAGATGCTTGAGCAAGATCATGAGAGCCGTTC
>CAIVQX010000015.1 GCA_903908165.1 uncultured Methylococcaceae bacterium
TACCCGTAAAACTATTGTCGACGAAGTCGGCGGTTTTTCGACACGTCGTTTTAGCGCTATGGATTATGATTTCTGGATTCGTCTTTCAGCTATCACTCAGAATATAGTCAGAGTACCTGAAGTATTGGCCTTTTATCGCTGGCATAATCATGGCCAAATATCATCCATTAAATGGCGTCAACTTTTGGATGCTTGGCAGGTAAGAAAAGATTTTGTAAATCAACACCCGAATCTCCTTAGACACATGAAATCATCAACTCTCAAAGAGCTAATCAATGGGCCACTCCAAAAACAAGGCCGTGAAGCATTTTGGAAACGCGATTTTATTTCTGCCCAAAAAATATTTCGGGCTATGCTGGTAAAAGGTTGTTGGCGACTTGGTGATCTCAAATATATACTACCTTCACTATTGCCTATCCCGGTATACCGTTTTTTAACAACGATTTTAGAGAAAAATAGTCAAGTTTGATTGCAAAATATTTTCTTTAGATTCAAAACCACTCAACTAATCATGGTCTTTTTCTTACACTTTTTTACTGTTGCATACTTTCCGATTGCTTCTTTATCAATTCAGCTCTCTTTTGTTTTGCGCGCTCGGCTTTTTCAACACTTTCTTTTTCTTTGCGCAAATTACGTGCATCGTAACGTCTCTTTGCCAGTTGTGGGCCGGTGTACTTTTGTAAATTTAAGTTATCTATAGATGGAAAAAGTGGCACCATTACAATACAGTCGACCGGACAAGGTGCTACGCAAAGTTCACAACCGGTACATTCAGAAGCAATAACTGTATGCATAAATTTTGCCGCACCCAAAATAGCATCAACCGGACAAACCGCTATACATTTTACGCAACCTATGCAATCTTTCTCGACAATCAAAGCAACGCTCTTAGGCTTATTCTGGCCAAATTTTGTATTAAGCGGCTTAGGGTTAATATTTAATAACTGCGCCAACTCGATAATACCTGCTTCACCACCTGGCGGACATTGATTTATATCTGCATTGCCCGAGGCAATAGCTTCCGCATAAGGAAGACACCCTTGGAAGCCGCATTGTCTACATTGAGTTTGCGGCAAAATAGCATTAATTTGATCAATCACGATAGGGCTTGAATTCAATTTTGTCTTAAAAAACTAGAATAGCATGATGAGTTAGTCACCCTCTTTTCAAAGAGGGTGGGGGTTTTTAGATAAAGACCAACATATTACTTTGCTTTACCAAATAGGTTTTTAAATTTTCCCGTTAAACCCACTCTTTGTTGCTTAACTGGGCTTACTGATACCTGCTCTGTATCAGTTACTATCTCTTCTTTTACTTCAACTATGTCTACTTCTTTTTCAATCGGTTCTTGCTTGGTCTTACGAAATGGGTTTTTAAACCTTCCAGTTACTCCAACCTCTTGATTCTTGTGGGAACTTAATGATGTTAAATCGATTTCAGCTATTGGTAAGTCTGTTTCTATAATCGGTTCTTTTATTTCATCAACTTCTGAATTTATTTCGATGGGTTTTTGTTTGGCCTTACCTAACAAACTTTTAAATTTACCTGTCATTCCCCCCATTTTCTCTCCAGCTGTAGCCTCTGATGGCTGCTGTATATCAGCCGTTATCGGCTGAACCTCCATGACTTCTTCTTTTACTTCAATACCTTTTGCCTCTTTTACTGCAGTCTCTTTACTAGCTTTACCAAAGAAATTTTTAAACTTACCTGAAACTCCAAGATACTTATCTTTAGCTGGAGTCACTATCTCTAATTTTAAATCAACAGATTTTTCTTTTATCTCCTGTTTGACATTAGTTGACTGTAGCCCTACTTTAGCTTGCTCAACCAGCTTATCCTTTTCAACCTGGATAATTAAAGCATCTTTGTTGCTTAATTTTTCTTCCAACTGTGTTAACTGCTGCTTAGTGCCCACTAAATCAAACGCTTGCCGCTCAAGCTCGACAAGCCTAGCAGATTCAGACATATGTCTTTCCAAGGCCTGCTGGGCAGTATCCTGTTGCTGTAACAACATGGTTTTTTGCTCTTCAATGGCGTTTTCCAGCTCCATAAGCTGACTGCTCTGAGTTGCCAAGTTAACTTGCAACGTTTCAATTAATGTTTCTTTCTCAAGCCGTCTTGCCATTTCATCTTGATAAGATTCTTGTAATTGTATTTTTGCCTGCTGTTCATTACGAAGACGTGTTATTAACAATTTAATTACTCTATCATGTTGCTGCCACAAATCTTCGGCTTCAACATCTCCCATTAGTGGTAATGGGCGTTCACCAAGATCAAAACTGGTTGCCAACGTTTGAATCACCATTGCAATCTGTTTATTACGTGTCGAGATTTGTCCTTCAAATTTTACTGCTCGTTCAACTTCATTTTGAGCTATTAATTGATCTTTTTTCATCTGCTCAGTATTGATAAACAACTCGTCTTGCATTGCTTCAACCTTTTGTTTCGCAGAAGTTAACTCAGCATTTAGCATACCTTCCATTTCGAGACGTACCTTTTCACTAATTACGTTCTTTTGCTTTAAAGAAGCAATTCTAATGCTATAAAGCATTGCCGTAATTAAGAAAACCAGGAACCCTAAAACGCTGGCATACAGAGGATTTGCAAGAGTTATTAAAATCCAGTCAGACAGAATTGATTTAAAAATAGGCAAGTAAGTTTCCATAAATACGTTTCTCAATAAAAATAACAGTGATGTGTGGCTCTATGACCAATTCTTATTTATACAATAACTTGTCATTATTGCCAAAATTAAAATTCAATACCTTGTTCAGCTTTAATGCCCTGCTGGAAAGCATGTTTTATCATAGTCATCTCGGTAACCGTATCGGCTAACTCTATTACCTCCTGGGCAGCGTTACGCCCCGTCATAATTAAATGCAACCAAGAGGGCTTTTCATCACGAATAAAATCGGCAATTTCCTGTCCAGAAATCCACTGATAACCACAACAATAATTAATTTCGTCCAATAAAACCAAATCAAACTCTTCAGAAAGAATTTTTTCTTTACTTAATTCCCAAATTTCTCGACTCGTCTTAATATCCTGCTCAGGATTTTTGGTATCCCAAGTAAACCCATCTCCCAGTGCGTGCCATTCAATATTCTCAAAGCGTTCTGCCGCTTTTTGTTCACCTGTCTGCCATTGACCCTTAATATATTGGATAACACAAACCCTCATATTCCAGCCTGCAGCACGAAAAACCATTCCTAGGGCACTAGATGATTTGCCTTTACCTTCACCAGTATTAACAACTACCAAACCTCGTCGTCTATCTCTCGATTTCATGAACCATTCCAAAACTTAATTAAGTAAAAAGAACTTATAACCTTTTTTATGCTGAACGTACCTATCTCTTTCAATCATGATAAAGTTATCCTATTCTTTACGCCATTCATTGTAACCTTAAAAATATATTATGACCGAAGCAACCAATTTATTTTTCGACGCGAAACAAGTCATACCTGGTGGCGTAAACTCACCAGTTCGATCTTTTAATGGCGTAGGTGGCACACCCGTTTTCATAAATCATGCTAGTGGCTCTTATATGTATGACAACACGGGCAAACGCTATATTGATTACGTTGGGTCATGGGGTCCAATGATTTTAGGTCATGCTCACCCAGAGGTTATTGCTGCTGTTAAACGGACTGCTGAAAAAGGTCTAAGTTTCGGTACTCCGACAGCCATTGAAACACAAATGGCTGAACGAGTTTGTGAACTTATGCCATCAATAGAATTGGTCCGAATGGTCAGTTCCGGCACTGAAGCGACCATGAGCGCCATTCGATTAGCCAGAGGCTATACAGGTCGAGATAAGATCGTTAAATTTGAAGGTTGTTACCATGGTCATTCTGACTCTCTATTAGTTAAAGCAGGATCAGGGGCTTTAACTTTTGGCGTGCCCAGCTCACCTGGAGTAACTGCATCAGTTGCCGCCGACACCATTACACTTGCCTACAACGACAGTGAATCAGTTAAGACTTTATTTTCTTCAATTGGAGAACAAATTGCCTGCATCATTGTTGAACCTATTGCCGGTAATATGAATTGTATCCCACCCATACCAGGCTTCCTCGAAACGTTACGTGAGGTCTGCGACTTATACGGCAGTGTACTTATTTTTGATGAAGTAATGACAGGATTTAGGGTAGGACTTAATGGCGCACAAGGCCTTTATAATATCCAACCTGACTTAACTACTTTAGGTAAAATTATCGGAGGAGGCATGCCAGTAGGTGCTTTTGGCGGTCAACGTAAAATCATGGAATACCTTGCTCCGCTGGGACCTGTTTATCAAGCTGGCACTTTATCTGGCAATCCAGTAGCAATGGCAGCTGGACTAAAAACACTGGAATTAATTGCAACACCCAGTTTTTATGAATCTTTAACAGCAAAAACCAACAAACTAACTACTGGTCTCAAAGAACGTGCTCATCAAGCTGGTGTTGCTTTAACTACTAACACTATTGGTGGTATGTTTGGCTTGTTCTTTAGCACTGAACAAAAAGTAACAACCTTCGCCCAAGCTATGCAATGTGATCAAGCTTTATTTAAACGTTTTTTTCATGCCATGCTTAAGTCCGGCATCTATTTGGCTCCGTCAGCATTTGAAGCAGGTTTTGTTTCAGCTGCTCACAGTGATGAAGATTTAAATGACACATTGGATTCTGCCGAAACCATTTTTGACCATCTATTAAACCATTGAAAATGGATTTTATAGCTAACTCACCTACTCTATTTTTTGGTTTATGTGGCTTGTTAGTAGGCGTATTATTAATGCGACTACTAACAAATCGAGATAAAACTACCATTACAAAACTCTCGACCAATCTCGCTGTAACAGAAGAAAAATTAAAACAACTTCAAAACAAAGAAAATGAATTCAATCAATTACAACAACTTTATGTAGAAACCAAAACACAAAATGCCGAATTACAAACTCGCATGCACGAGCAGGGAAAAAATGCTGAGGAAAAATTAAACTTACTAAAAGACGCTGAGATGCGACTTAACAATCAGTTTGAAAATTTAGCCGGTAAAATTTTCGATGAACGCAACAAACAATTCACTGAGCACAATCAAACCAGTCTCGATCATATTGTCAAACCATTACGAGAACAATTGGGAGAATTCAAACAACGCATTGAAACCGTTTATGATAACGAAAATAAAGACCGCATTTCACTCCGCGAGGAAATTGTTTCATTAAGGCGAGATACCGCTCAAATGAACCAAGAAGCACTTAACCTTACTCGTGCGTTAAAAGGTGATAAAAAAACCCAAGGCAATTGGGGTGAAATGATATTGGAAACTGTCTTGGAAAAATCCGGACTTCGCAAAGGCATAGAATACGAAACTCAAGGTGCATTCCGAGATGAAAATAACAAGCTATTCAAGCCGGATGTGATAGTTCGACTACCTGAAGAAAAAGATATAGTTATTGACTCTAAAGTATCATTAGTTGCTTATGAATTGCACTGCTCAACTGAAGATGACGCTGAACGCATAACAGCTTTAAAACAACATACTGAGGCAGTAAGAACTCATATCAAAAGCTTAAGCAACAAAGATTATTCTGGTCTAAAAGGTTTACGATCACTAGATTTTGTATTACTTTTTATGCCAATAGAAGCTGCCTTTATAGCTGCATTTCAAGCGGATGAGAAATTATTTACAGATGCCTTTGAGCATAAAATCATTGTTGTTACGCCAACCACATTGCTAGCAACCCTTCGTACCATCGAAAATATCTGGCGCTATGAGCGTCAAAATGAAAATGCTAGGGCAATAGCTGATAAAGCCGGTATTGTGTATGACAAAATACGTGGTTTTGTTGAAGACCTAGATAAACTAGGTAAGCAATTAAGTACAGTTCACTCGACTTATGATGGGGTTATGAACAAATTAACCATTGGCAATGGTAACCTAATTCGTCAGGCAAGCAGTTTTATTGACCTAGGCGTAAAGGTTAAAAAAACAATACCCAAACATCTTAATGAGCAAGCTGGAGTTACAGAAGATAATGATGATACGACCATACATCCTGATATTTAATAATATTGAGATTTAAAAAAAAGGCACCCAATTAGCTTAAGTGCCTTATAGAGGTATCACAGGAGAGGTCAAGCATTTGCTTTTATACATAGCAGTTAATGTGCCAATACTTGAATAAAGGCACCAAAAGACCTAAAACCGAGGGTGTAAGAAATTTTGTGTAAATAGACATTTTGCAGGAAACTGTAATTTTCAGAAATGGAATAAAAATGACTACACAATCATTATTACCTAACGATTTAATTGATGCCCTATTATCTAATTATAAAAAGCCAGAAGA
>CAIVQX010000016.1 GCA_903908165.1 uncultured Methylococcaceae bacterium
CGATCACGCTCCTCCTTTGTTAGCGCATCTGCATAAGCAATATTAGGCGTACCAACACCAAAACCAACTAACATTCCTGACAGGGTTACGCCAATTGTACTTTTTAAGACTGATCGTCGACCTTGGTCAGTTTGTTCAGTCACATGTTGTTTATTGATATCTTTCATATTTGCCTCTAAGAGTGAAATTAAATTGCTATCAGCGCTTCTCCTTTGGGTGGGGCATTAAGTGAAGCTAACTCATAAAAAATTATCCATAATGAATACATAATACCGTTTAAATCAAAAAAACAAATTTTCTTACTTTAGATTGTAATGTTTTTTATGACTGGAAGAAAAATCATAAGGACGTTATAACTGGTGGCGATATGAGTTTGTTTTCATATAATTAATTTTAAGCTGTGTTTTTTTTATTGTTTCGTATTTTCATTGCGTTAGCAGCAAAAATAGTATGCCATTTTTCTGATTGATTAGTGCATGTCCAATCGTCTCGCTTGATTATGAGATTTTAGGCATTACGTGTAGTATCTTTCACAAAATTGATGAATTCTTAAAATTTTTATGACTACTAATGTACATTAAAATCAAATTACAAAAAGGAAATATGTATGGCTATTAATGAAGAAAATCAATCCGATACTACATCAGAAGGTTTTACTAGGCGTGAGATGCTTGGCTTCGCAGGTAGTGCTAGTGCAGCTTTTTTTGGCGCACCTCTTCTATTAGGTGTGGTGCCCAACGCTAACGCTGATTGGGGATTTTCAAAAACGCCCATACTCAAGGCAGATATTTCAGAAATTGACGGTATTTCAGTAGTTGATGCATCAAGCTATCGTAGATGTAAAGAAGAATTCGGCGATTATATTTACTTAGCTCCAGAGAAATTGGGAGGGGGAACACATGCTAACGATCTTGGCGGTGGTAAAACCTTAGGATGGATATCTTATTGGAATTATGGTGACACTTGTCCTATTTCTCATCATCTAGCAGCTTATCCATCATCGGACCCCTATAAAAGTTTCGAGTTTGTTAATTCGACCCAAGGTGGTGAGAACATAATGATTTATGGTTTAGATACCAAACTCAAAGAACGAGGATTATTAGATAAATATGGTCAAGGTAACCATCTTTATAGAGTCCATTATGACGGTCAATCCATGAGTTTAATTGAAGACATTGCTGAAACCACAGGAATTGGATTAGGTGTTCACGTTACGATTTTTCCTGATGCTAAAGGTTTCGCCAGTGCCGATGGCCAAAAAGATATCTGTGCGTTTTTTGATCGTCCAGCTTTAACTGAAAAAACTCAAGTTATACAGGCTTTTCGCGCTGACTGGATTGGGAGTGAGCAAAATGGAGCATTAGCAGATAATTGGTTAAAAGGAGGCACATTAAGATTAACGCGATTAATAAAACCAAAAGAAACAGGAAAATTTGAACTGGAAGGCATCAATGGTAATAAAATCGATTGGGAGATGGTTCCAATGGGTGAAGATCTTGTTGAAAAAGGGGAGTTGCCAGGTGGTGATAATCTAAGAAAATTAACAGGTCTTGATGCAGTCGTGCATCATCCGAATAATCGTTATGCGTCATTAGTAATTAGGATGTTATCTTCATCAATCATTATTGATAAATCGACTTGGGAGCCTATCTGCGTTCTACATAATCCTGAAGGTTCACCGGGCAATCTGCCAATTAAAAAAGTCTCCTCCAGCCCAGATGTATGGGAGTGTGATTTTGATGATATCAAATGTGTCGGACACGAGGCCGGATTTTCTCCCGATGGCAATCATTACACGATGATGAATAATATCCAGCAAAATAACATGGCTGTATTTAATACCTCAGATACTGACCCACGAAAATGGAATAAAATCACTTATGTAAAGGATCCAGCTTGGATTGGCGAGTTCCCTAGTCCATTTCATTTATGTTTTTCTATGGACGGAAGTAAAATGTTCGTATCAATTCTTTATCCTAAACCCCAAAATAGTGCCTGTGCTGTTGTTGACACGAAGACTTGGAAAATAATTAAAAAATTCGTCAATATTGGACCTGATTGCCAAACCATGTCTGTTAGTTATGATGGAAAGTATGTATTTCAAATTTTTAGTGGATTCCAGCGACTGTCAGCGGGTGTATTTGTTTTCCGCCAAGATACTTTAGAACCACTTGGTTTTATGCCGAATTTTGGGGGACATCATGATTGCGTTATTATCCCAACGAAGAATGAACATCTTAGAAATAGTCGTTGCACTACACTTTGAGAAGTTTTTTAAAAGGTACTGATTTCATCTGAACCAAAAAGTCTTAATAATTTCAATGGTCATTGAGGCTTTTTGTTTTTAATCTGACAATAAGAAAAGATTCTTTAGAAATTAGCGCACAACTCACAAGTTTGATCATGAGGATTGGTCAGTTATTTCTGAAAAAACTACAGTATTTTATTTTGTAATGTCTCTGAAATGCTGGATAGTTATCAATGAGCTAGGTATTTGTTTTTACGACATCGGTATACATCAATTTCTAGAATAGAATAATTTTTATATAAATTCTGTTCAGTTTCCTACAATGCATCTTTCCGGAGTTTAAGTGTCAGTATAATGAGAGCAAGATTGTTTTTCAATTTTTTCAAACGTTGATAGGTCATTCTATATTGGTTAAAGAGAAAACAAGCGGCAATTTCTTTTTATTATTTCAATGATATTCTTTAAGGCACGGGCAATTAGAATTTATTGATGGATAGATAATTCTAATTGCTATATTAGTCAATGTGGAGTCTTATGAAAACTAACTTAACCAAACGATTTAGTGCATCATTGGGTGGAGTTTACCTGCTTTTATTCTGTACCACATTATATGCTCAAACCAGCATTGCGATTTTGGATTTTGAGCTTAGTGATGTGACCCCAGCACCTAATATACCTCAAGAAATTGATAGAACAGCAAGTATAAAGGGTATGTTAGAAGGCGAGTTAACAAGAGCAGGGTATAAAGTTATTGCAATTGATAAGAATGCTCAAGATGAAGCCAATAGCGGATTTGGATATCTTTTCAATCATAATGATGTTGCAGCAGAGTTAGCTAAAAAATCTGGAGCTGATTACGTTTTAGTAGGCAGATTACATAAGCCGAGTTATTTATTTGCTTATTTGATGGGTCATTTAATCAAGACAGATACAGAGGGATTAATTGAAAATTATGTTGTAGAAACAAAGGGTGGTGAGAAAAAATTAACACTTAAAGCTGTTGAAACCTTAGCATCAAAGATAGATGCTAATTTGGATAATATATATATCACGCCACCACCCTCTAAAATAGTTAAGCATTAGGATAATAATTTCTCATTCAATTATTTGCTTTTCTTTTAAGATCGGATATACCTTTAATCGGAGAAATTGTTTTACAGCACGTTATGACCAGATTGACAATTTTAAATTTTCAATCTGGTCAAATTCCACTAGTCCAATAGTTTTCATTCAAAAGCTTTCTTACTGACAATATCAGTAACACTGTCTGAACATATAACTTTTTTAACTAAGATGTTTCTTGTTATTGATGATTTAGCTGGTTCATGAGCTTGAACCCCAGAAGGAATGATGCTGTCAGTAGTGATACTCATCAAATTTCCTCCAAATGTAGCAGGGTTGAGATCAAAAATAGCATCTGTGTGCCACATGTCATGAATATCTTTCTTTAAATCTGAACCGGATCCTTGAAGACTAATATGTAAGGTTTCACTAGTATTTAGCATATTACTTTCTGAAGCGATAATAATGGTTCCATCCATACCATCTACATAAGATTCAACAGGCGAAACCTTTTCCCCTAATTCAAACCCGTTAACTGCATAAAGGTTCTTGTTGCCCTCTACAGTAGAAAAATGTAGATACCAAGTCGCTTTAAATGCATTTGAAGCGGTTGATGATGTCGACTGTAAGCAAACACTTGAAGGAAGAGGGGTGTCAGCAATTACATCAAAATTCATCAATGTTATTAATGACAGTCCAAGCACTACTTTTTTAATTGAATTCATTGATAAAACTCTAGGTTCGGGTTAAAAAATTTGTATCTATTGGTTAAGTAAAAATACAACGGAATTTATTACTAATAGTTTAAAGCAGCATGCCATAAAAATGGTTATGATAAATTGAACTACTATAATTTAGTTATTTGAGCATAATTAGTTTAAGCAACCTACCAAAATAAATTTATAGCAAATGGGCAATCAAGGGATCTTAACCAATGAATATTAAATATTTTATCTTTTTATTAGTAACATTGATGCTTCATCCTATCTTATCAATAGCGGAGCAAACCTCTGAATATCAGAAGCTATTGGAGCTTTCAGAGCTAAATGCCAGTAAAATAAAAACAAAATCAGATGAAAATATTTCAGCAATTAAAGCGCAGTCTGATAAAAATATTGCTGGAATAAAAGCACAAGCAGATAAGAATGCATTTTTAATAAAATCACAGAAAGACTTAAGTCCAGAAAACCTCAAAGCTCAATTAGATTTGAATGCGTTAAGTGCCGAGGAACAATTGAATAATAATTTAGCAACTACTAATGAGCAGTTAGAAGAAAATACTCGAAGTACACAATTACAATTAGAAAAAAATGCAATAAGCACGCATAAAAACTTAGAGAAATGACTCGATTTAATTTAATATCAGTTCTTTTTTGATCTATGGTTTTTTTGAAGCCAATCTAACTACTATGTTATAGCCTTCCATTACATTTCTTTTGAGAAGAATTGTAAATATTGATCTTAACGGATTAGGTTTCTTTTTCGTTAACCCATTGCTTTATAGTGGGCGATCGGTAATTGCTATAGCGATCTAGCAATGTGTTTGGGTTTGTTTCAACAAGTAACATAGCATGATGTTCTTTTTTTACAAACTGCTCTGCCAAAACGTGATCTAAAAATCCGATTAGCGAATCGTAATAACCATTAATATTTAGCAAGCCACAGGGTTTATTATGAAAGCCTAACTGTGCCCATGTCCAAATTTCAAATAATTCTTCAAGCGTTCCTATGCCTCCAGGGAGTGCAATAAATCCATCTGAAAGTTCGGCCATTAACATCTTTCTTTCATGCATGGATTCGGTAATATGCAATTCGGTTAGCTGTCTGTGAACTACTTCTTTAATCGCCAGGGCTTTTGGTATTACCCCAATGACCTCACCACCAAGAGCTAAGACACGATTGGCTACTCCACCCATCAAACCGATACTAGCACCACCGTAAACCAATTTAATATTACGGCTAACCAATGCCTCTGCAATGGCACTAGCGCTAGAGCTATATGTTTCGAGGCGCCCAGCACTAGAGCCGCAATAGATACAGATACTGTTTATAGATGTCATGGTTGTTAGCTTGAAAAAAGGGTTGGTTATTCGGGTAAATTGTACACTTAATCGCTCCAATGAAGAGTTAATCACTGTTCTGAATACAGTAAATTTGAGCATAAATATAAGTATATATTCAGCAATTTTTTTGTGAAACAAATTTGCTAAGTTACTTATGACTAAGCATCTGGTACGATTAACACCTATACATTGCTGAATGTTTTAGATTTAAAATAATAAAAATAATTTCTAATCAGGACTTGCTACAAGTTCTTAATAAATATTTGTTGGAGTCACTTCATGAATTTAACAGCGATTTCAACCGGGCCTGTTTTTGCGAGTCAGAAGCAACTGGAAGAATTACAACACATTAATCTGCAATTAGCCTCTTTAGGGCTACCTACGTGTGAAGTTGAAGGCGATCAACAATATCTTAAAGTCGCAAATAGCTTATTAAAAAATTATTCCCAGCAACGTCGATTACTTTCCAAATACCGTTGCCCAGCAGATCAACGTATTCAAGACTTTCTAAACACCTATCTTTTAGAAAATGCTATTGATGCGCTTATCAATTTGCCAGGCGAAACCTTTATACTGGAACGTAAAGGATTGGCAAGAGAACTGTCATTACCTTTTCAAGAAAATGAGTTTCACTCTGGATATGTCGATTCTTATCGAATGCGACAAGGAGTCTTACATAACCCACAAAATGATCGCCGTACCACAAAAGGTGTATTTCATATTGCAGCCGGAGGGTTGCCAGTTCCGGCAGATAAAAATGAAGTACCTGTTGCCGCTTATGCGGAATTATTGAGGCGGGCTTTGTTACCTCCTGATGATTTAATGTGCCTACCTTTTACTAGTAAACAAAAGACTTCGGCAAAACTTTGGATGTCACTTTTGTTAAATCCTGTTGTCGTCCCAGAAATTCAGGGGTTAAGCCCCAAAAAAATCATGGAAACACGATTTTTTGCTCCAGGCGGTTTAGTTGCCAATCTGGATTTTGTGGAATCTATATTTGGTAATGCCGGCGATCCTTTTCTACCTGAAAACGATGCAGCATTGAATATTCATGAATGGACAGGACATACCGGTTGTATCATTCTTGCCCCGCATTTGGTGCTCTGTCGTAAACAGGAAATTGGCTTACCTCATTACAATGATGCTACTGAACGTCAGCGTAAAGATGGTATGTGTTGGCAGCATGAGGACGAGCTATATAATGATGGTAAGCCCTTCAAGCTTGTATGCCGTAATATGCAAGGTGTAATTGTTACACTAATTGCTGATAATTATTTTGGATACAGTAAAAAAGAGATTAAATCTCAGATCAGTTATTCTGCTAATTTATTTGGAGGCTGTGAAGAAGAACATTCAGGAGGTGCGTTAGCTTTTTCAAGAGCAATTTTGGGGGAAATATATTTGCCTCAAGCTGTTGATAGTCATGAAGTGTATTCCTTTGATAAAGTTTGCCAGCTTTTAGATTCAACCATAGATTATCAGGAACAAGGTTATGCAATTGATAAAAATAATCCTGCGATTATTTTTATTCCCGATGACGCACAAATTAATATTCAGCAATTACGGATAAGTTGGTTACATAACGGGTTAGAACAATCGAAAAAATTATTAATTAATCATACCTATGTCTATCCTGATGGTTTTAGGGTGCATATGGAACGTCACCCTAATGCGCCTAGTTGGCGTTTGGTAGGTACTTATCCTGAAGGTACTTTCTGTCATAAACCTAGTACGGTTTCGGGCGGTGGTAAGTCTGAGATATCCAAATCAATTGCCGGAGCGATTATATCGGGAGCTGTTTTTGTCGACAATTTTGATAAAGATATAAGCATGGTTGCTGATATTTTTGAGTATGATTATTCTGCACGCTTCCGAGATCCGGCTCGTAATGGCAGCGATCAACGTAGCTTACTAAGTAATAAGCGTACTTTGGGTTCAGTTATTAAATTATTGACGCCTTCAGTAACAGAGTACTCTCATGATTATAACCAATGGTTGAAGAAAATCCCTCAGCATATACAGGCATTGGTGCTGATGATAAAACGGTTTTACAAGGAAGAATGGGGGCAAAACTGGCGGGAACATTTCTCGGTTGATCTGGTTAATGGTTTTCCAGGTAATGAATTAAAATTTAATGGACGTAAACTGATTGCAAGTTATTTGCGGGTAGGTTTTGATAGTAATGGTGCTTGGCGTGTTTTTAAATTAAGGCAGGATTTTATGGCTTCGGCTAAAGTTCAGCTTGAAGATGATATAACGTCGTCTGTCGTTGTGCCTGCAAGTGCTCTTACAGGGCTTAATTCAGATTATAAAAATCATAGTGTGAAACTGGTTGACAACTGTGAGCAAAGCTTCTTCCAGCGTCCAGATGATGCTGTTAACCGAGGCACAGATTTACAGACTGAACTGGACTTTTCCGGCACAAATAACTTTATTTCAAATTTTGAACCGTTAACGCCCAAAGATGCTCGTGAATTAATGGAAGACGTGATTCATTTTGATGAATTCAGTCAGCCAATGCGAGATGTCATTATTCAGGCTGCGAAAGGTAAAGAAGGTGAATATTTTGTTTCATCAGCTCACCCGCGATTGGTAGATGGTAAACCAAGTCTAAATGTGCGTTATTTACAACTGCGACCTGATTTGGTTAATCCTGAAATGCGTTATCTTTCAGAAATATCAACCCGACTTGCACGCGGTCTCAGTTTAGATAAAGCGGTTCATTTCCCTGTTAATGCGGTATTAACAGGTCGACGAAATAATCCGCGAGATAGTGCGGCAGGCATTAGACCCTTGGCAATTTATAATCCAATTCATTACCAAGAGCTACCAGAATTATTTATGGATTTTATTTGTAGTCTGACGGGTAAATCACCATCGACTACCGGTGCCGGTTCTGAAGGGGCATTAACTAAAGGTCCGTTTAATGCGCTGTCCACCACTGCCGATTTAAATACGGCACTGGTTTCGTTTATATTGTGCGGCTATGACGGTTACTCTACAGCGGCAGGTTACATTGGTGCACAACGCAAGATAGATCATGATATTAGTTTGTTGATCCCTGAAATTTGGTCGCGTTTGCCGGTACATCAGCGTGATCCTTATTATCTTATCGAACACGGACAATTAGAGAAGCTTGAGGATTTTGAGTATCAAGGTCAGACCGTTTACGCCAGTAGATTGGGTTATCGGATCACTGAACGCTTTGTGCATGCTAATTTTGGTAAAGTTTTTGATTATCCTACGGCAGTATTTGACGAAGCCATGTTAAAGCCGGAAACGCAGGATTTGGATAGTTTTGTTGATGGTGTTAACAATGTGTATGAAGCACAGCAGCGGGTTGCTAAGCTTTATTTTCAAGATGGATCAATCAATGATGCTTGCCCACCGTTAAAAGCACTTATTCATATTATGGCTAACGGTAACTTTGAAGGTAAATTAATTACGGATCCAGCTATTCGTTCTATGTTTACTTATGGTTATTTATTACAAAGTGCTTGGTATAAAGAGCGACTAACCATCAAGCAGCAAAGAGACACTCTGCTTTGGCAACAACATCGTGATTATATTTTGCACCGTATGAGTGAAATTGAAGAGATCGATTCTTTATATCAGATTTTGTCGCATAAACTGGCAGTCTCTGTGCGAATGTTAGATGAGATTTCAGGCGCTTCTTATTTGGCTAGCTTGCAAGGCACATTGGGTGCAGACTGGATCCATCGATCAGATATGTAGGCTTTTACAAGCGATGGTTTGCAGGCGTTAATAGGGTGTTGGCAAGGCTATATAGCGCTTCATTTAAGTTAAAAATAGAAGCTTATATTATTTTTGGTAATAATTTTTAAGGAACTGATTTTGTCCAATATACAAGTTCCTCCGGTTTTAAAAACCAGTGCGCTTGCTCCGGTGAACCCACTTATAGAAGATTATATGGGTGGCTTGGTGGCACATCACGATAACTCTGTACTTTTGGAGATGGAGTTACTGGCGCAAAAGAATAACTTCCCTATTGTTGGGCGTTTGGTGGGTGTTTTTTTAGAAACTCAGGCAAAAATGATCAATGCCAAACGTGTTTTTGAGTTTGGCAGTGGTTATGGTTATTCGGCTTATTGGTTTGCCAGGGCAGTGGGTTCAACAGGCCAGGTATTTTGTAGCGAAGCCGATTTTCTTAATAAAGATAGGGCAGAGAACTATCTTAGCGCTCTTAATTTATGGGATAGGATTGATTTCAAGGCTGGCATGGCGCAAGCCATTTTTGCTCAAACTGACGGTTTGTTCGATATCTGTTATAACGATGTGGACAAAGGCGATTATCCGGAAATATGGCTATTGGCTAAAGATCGAATTCGTCCGGGAGGATTGTATATTGCCGATAATGTCCTGTGGCGTGGCCGAGTAGCTGTCAAGCATTCTGCAGATGTCTTTATGGGTTGGACAGAGGCGATTAGGGAGCATAATCAACTGATTTTTAATGATCCTGATTTTGATGCCTTTATCAATCCAACCCGTGACGGTGTTATCGTGGCACGAAGAAAAACAGACTAAGCACAGTAAAAAAGGTGAGTTGTAAATGCAATTAAGATCAGCCAGTCAGGAATTACATCATGAGATTTTTGGTTCAATTCTTGACAGGACTGAACTAAGTCCCTATTTATTGTTACCCGCGGATAACTATCAAACAGCGCTTAAACAAGCAGCCAAAATGATGAATAATCGGGGTTTTGATGTTACTAATGAGGGTGAGTTGCAAGATAGCGAAAAAGAAAGGGCAGCTGATTATGTTAACCGAACTTTTCGCTATTTTTTTAACTGGTTATTTCCCTTTGTTAAAACGCAGTTGGAAGGGTTGCAGGCTTTAAATTCGGTTAACGGTGAACTGTACAAAAATAGTTTGCAGGCCATCGAACGAGTTGAACTCATCTTGAATAATGCCGATTTTCAAGCAGTCGTCCAGCAAGACCCTCGACATCTTTTTCTCTTAGCCTCTTCAGGCAAATATCCGACCGTATTTCATGGTTATCAAGGCAAAAATAGCGAGATTTCGCCAGAATGGCAGCAAACTGCTTGTTCCATGTTAAAAATGGGTTACTTGATAAAATCCATTGAAGAAGAAAGCCAAGACATTAATGATTATTCCCAATTGGGTAGTTTTCTGCAAACCGAAAAGCAAAGCCTTGAAGACCTTTTTAACTACGACTGGGAAAATCCAAAATTAATTCCGGCCAGTGAGTCCGCACAAAACGCTTTTGTTAAGGTGTCTTCTTTTTTTTATAAACTCAAACAATCGGTAAACTTTGACAAGCAAAATAATTGGTATGTATTTGATAGCGGTGATGGTGTTGTGGTTAACATCATGGAAATAAAAGCCCGCTTAAAGAGTCCGGAAAGCATGGTTACTAAGCTGGGCAAAGATTTGGAAGGCGATGCTTATGACATTAGAGATATTCTAGCGATTACTTTTATCCTGCAAGATAAGGACGATACCTTAAAGTTATTTCATGCCTTGCAAAAGAAAGGCGTTATTCTGCAAGAAAACACCAATTCTCAATCGATCACCCAAACTCTCTTTGACGCACCGGAAAGCATGATCGAAGCGGTGCGAAGACTGATGGTGAGTTTGTCACAAAGTGCCGGAGAGGAAGAGAGCTCGACAGAACAAGAGCTGCTTGCCAATGCTAAAACATTTTATGAGGCACTGAGTATGAATGCAGAAAAAAACCAGTATTCTTCACTCGGACACCGCAAATTTCAATGCAAAATAAGCTTTTCCTTACCCATCCACAGGGATGCTAATACCCATAAGATTTTGATTCCCGGAACGGCTATCTATGCACGAAGAAACGAGATTGATAAAAAAACCCAAGAACATACCTTGGGGGTCGAATTACGTATCTCTGATCAAGAGAGTTGGCGCACCTCCGAGTACAAAGGCGATTCCCATCATGATGCCTATAAATTTCGGCAGTTAATAGCTGTGATGAATCGGGTGTTTAAAAATGTTTTTTATATGCCCAAAGAAAGTATTGGCCAGTTAAAAAAAGATCAAGCATTGCTATTTTTATAGGTTGCCTTTGATGCTCGCGAGACCAAGGTTTAAGGCTTCGTGGTATTTTAGCGGGGTAGTCTTTTGTAAAGTCTAAGTCAATAGTCTGTAGTGTATTTTGATGCGTTGATTTTTATTATTTGTATTTTTTTAGGATGTGATGGTTTAAAAATTTATAGTTAAACAATAGAGTCTATTATGTGCTCACCAACAGATACACCATCGGAGCCAGAGTTTGTAAAGAGAGCTAGGGAAATTCGCGAGAGAAGGGATCGTGAAGTGTATAAGGAGTCATCAAGGGGGGGGCAAGGGAGGAAAATTTTGCACTATTGACAATCACGAGTCAGAGGTTAGTTGGGCAGAGGCTTTACGGCAGAGGCGAATAGAGTCCTTTATCTAATCACACTAAGCAGCCTGGCTGACTATCCGTGGTCCAGTTATTGCTTTAACGCTTTGGGACAAGCTAATGGTTTGGTTACACCTCATTTTGAATGGCAACGTTTAGGCAGTGAAGATAGCCAACGGCAAGCCACCTACAGGACTTTATTTAAATATGCACTTTCTGAAGCTCAGATAAATGGTATCAGGGAGGCCACCAATAATGCTTGGGTATTGGGCGAAGGTCTGTTTAAAGAAAGGATTAAATTGCAGTTGGCGAGACGAGTAGAGGCGGCTGCCAGAGGAGGTGACAGGAAGTCGGCTCAATTTAAAATCAATCGGAACTGAACCCAATGATTTTTCTTCACAGCTAGTTACGAATAATTTTATAGTTTGTCGCTAAACTGTATTGGCTTCCAGGTTGAATTTCTACAATATCAGTGGCTACATTCCCGGCTTCGACACAAATAAAATGTTGATAATCCTCATTAGTTAGATCAGGTATCGTTGCAGATGCGTGCGTCCATGGATTCCACACTACTGCAGTTTTATTAGTAGTAGAGGTAATGATGATTTGGCGATTAAAAAAAGAGTCATCAATAATTAACTTTTTTTGTACGTTTTTGTAGATACGATCAATTTTATTGTTAACGGTAATTGCGGTTGTTTGGTACTTTTGAGCACCACTGTCTAATTTGTCCAGATAGTGTGTATCTTCAAAGCCAAAAATTTTAATGCTATCTATTTTACCGATATTCAAGTAGGCATGAAGTGCTTGAGTAATAGAGAATTTCTGGTTGCTAGTATTGCACGTAATGAGTTGAAGGGTTAAGGTCTGACTAACTGAAATATTAAGATCAAGGGTAAAAGGTTGTTGCCAATATTGCTCACTGTGAAGTGACGCTTTAAATCTTAATTTTATTTTAGTTTCATATTCTGAAGGGGCTTCAGTTGCTAAAACTGTCCACAAGCCATTACGAACAAAACCATGGCTGGGTCCATCTGGATCGTTGGGGTCTAGCCCAAACCAAGGCCAACAGATAGGTATGCCACCTCTTATTGCTTTACCATTATCATATTGAGATTTTTGGCTGAGAAATAATAGATCTTCTGGTTCTTCAACAGGTTGAAATGAAAGAACCTGTGCCGCGTAAAGTGATATCAAAGCGGTTGCACTGGCATTTTTGATTAAAATAAATGGAAAGCCACCGCGACCTTTTATAAATTTTAGGTTTTCTGCAATGGCATATTCTTTATTTAATTGGTCAACTACCATGCTAATTTTCTTGAAACGGTTGCTTGAGAATTTAGCAAAACAGGAACGGTTTCATTTTTATAAAGCGTAGTAGCGTATCTTCTTGTTTTTTTATAATAATAGTTTGTTTTCAAGGCTGGCCAGTAGGCTAAAGTTTACGTAAATAGATATTCAACGATTTTAATGCGTTGAATTATTCGCTTACATTTTCCAGAACGATCACTGATTTGCTATTAACAACATAGGTGTTTTCGTTAAAAGGGGTTTGATCATGGGGAGGGATAATATCGTTGGGTGATTTTAAAGACGTATCTACAGCGACACACCAACGTTTTCCAATAATCGAAGGTAATTCTGTAGAGACATTATCATCTGACATATTCATACAGATATGAAGGTCAGCTTCATCTTGTTCAATCCCCGTTAATGTAAAAGCCAAAATTTTAGATTCAGGATTGAACCATTGGGGGTTATTGAGTTCAGTGCCATGCCATGAAATATCAGCTATATTTCTTCCTTCTGTTATGTCGCCAGTTAAAAAACGTCGGCGCATAATAGAAGGATGTCTCTTTCTCAACGCTATCATTTTTCGAACAAAACGGAACATATCAGCATTTTCGTTGCACATATTCCAATCTAACCAGCTTAGTTCATTATCCTGACAGTAACCATTATTGTTGCCACGCTGAGAATGCAATAATTCATCACCGGCTAGTAGCATAGGAACTCCTTGGCTAAGCAGTAAAATAGAAAAAACATTTTTAGCCTGTTTTTTTCTTACCGCCAAGATTTTTGAGTTTTTAGTATTGCCCTCAACACCATAGTTATAACTAAGATTATTACTGCATCCATCTCTATTATCTTCACCGTTGGCTTCATTATGTTTTTCGTTGTAACTGAACAAATCATAGAGGGTAAAACCATCATGGCAGGTTACAAAATTTACACTATTGATAGGCAGTCTCCCTTGATGCTCATAGAGATCACTACTGCCACTAATTCGGGTAGCCAGTTCAGCTAACAGATTTTTATCTCCTCGTATAAATTGGCGAACAATATCTCTGTATCGGCCATTCCATTCAGCCCAACGATAGCCTGGAAAACTACCAACTTGGTAGAGGCCTGCAGCATCCCAAGCTTCGGCAATTAATTTAGTTTTAATGAGTTGTTCGGAAAGCTCTATGCCCCAAAGTACAGGAGGGTCTTGTAAGACTTCTCCATTTTCTCCACGTGCCATGGCGCTGGCAAGATCAAAGCGAAAGCCGTCGACATGCATTTCCCTGACCCAATACTCAAGGCAACTTATAATAAAACGTGCGACTAAGGGATGATTGGCGTTTACCGTATTTCCACAGCCCGTATAGTCCCTTAATATACTTTTGTTGTTTTTGTCGAGATGATAAAACGTCTTGCCACCAATGCCTCTGAAATTGATGACAGGACCATTAGCACCAGCTTCTGCAGTATGATTAAAAACGACATCCATGATGACACCTATACCCGCTTTATGTAATGCTTTAACGAGGTCTCTAAATTCTTGAACGTGGGTTCCTTGTTCTGGTGTTGTACAGTATCCGGGGTGTGGGCTAAAAAAACTGTGCGTGCTGTAACCCCAATAGTTTCTTAAGCCCATTTCAAAAGTTTTGTCAGGCACATCTTGTTCATCAAAAGCCATAATCGGTAAAAGCTCAACATGGGTGATACCCAGTTTTTCGAGATAAGGTATTTTTTCGATTAGCCCTGAGAATGTACCTGGGTGAGATACCTTTGACGATGAATGTCGTGTAAAGCCGCCGACATGAAGTTCATAAATAATGGCTTTTTCACTTCTTATCGCTAGTGGTGTATCGCCTTCCCAATCATAGTTATCATCTGTGACAACAGAGCGCATAGCTGTAAGAGTATTGTCGCCGGGATTACAGGCGGCTTTGCGATTCCATCGTTTTTGACTGATTGCGCGCGCCCAAGGGTCGAGCAGATGTTTGTCTTTTTCGAAACGAAAGCCCGCTTCACGGGCTTGTTCATGTCCGTCCATCCGCCATGTATACCAAGTACCTGCAGGTAATTTGGAGATATAAACATGCCAAGAGAAAAAGGTTCTATTGATTTCTTTCTTTAACGGAATAACCTGAAAAGGCGTATCACTATCTGATTCAGAAAACAGTAAAAGCTCTACTTGATCAGCATAACGACTGAAAATCGAGAAGTTAACACCTTTACTATCGAAGGTGGATCCAGATGGATAAGGTTTTCCATGTTTTAATTTGTACTCTTGATGCATAATTTTTTTTTATGGTATAAACAGGAGACAAACTACGTTAGGCTTTAGTGTTTGATTTTTAATGAGGAATATCAAAAAGTTTTATGGGCTGTAAGTATCAATATAACTAATTTATTATTGATTCTTGCCTTTTATAGGGTTCATTATATTCTATGAAGTGTATGTTAAGTAAAATAATTGCTGTATTGCTTAAATGTAATGCTTCTTTTTCGACTTGATAAAGATACTTAAGGGGCTTGTCTTACGAACCGTTTGTAATTAAGCCGTTTTGGGTTTTATAGAAAGGATTAAGTCCCTATTTATTCAGCATCGGTTTTTCATATCTAATACAATGTAATGTACCAATTAGTAGAATTTATTCTCGATTAATCAATTTTTTGTTCTTGTGAGCCATAATGAATCTTGTTGTTTTTTTATCTATTTACTTTCTAATATCAATTCTAATGAGTAGAGGGTTATTTACTTTTATTAAGACACTACGTTTTGATAAAGGTAAAGACATAACCCCTATTTTTTCATCAGTGGTTCATTTTTTCCTGTTAGTTAAGCAGTCATTTTTTAGAAAATACGTTCCTTTATTATTCGTTTTATTTTTGCCATCCTTGGCAATGGCGACTGAAGGAGAAAGTGCGGTGATTACCGTTCAACCGATTGATTTAACAATGCATTGGGCAGGCTATCTAGCGTTGATTATTTTTTCAGTGGCTTACATTTTGGCAATGACTGAAGAAGTGACCGACTTAAAAAAATCAAAGCCTATGGTTTTCGCAGCCAGTCTTATCTGGATACTTATTGCAGGTGTTTACGCCAGGGGTGGTATGAGTGAACAAGCTGGATTGGCATTTCGTTCTTGCCTTGAAGGTTATGCGGAATTGTTTTTATTCATTATGGTTTCGATGACTTATTTGAATGCTATGGAAGATAGGGGAGTATTTGATAGCTTAAGGGTTTGGCTATTAAGTAAAAACTTTACGTATCGACAATTGTTTTGGATTACCGGTTTCCAATCTTTCTTTATTTCATCTGGTTGTAACAATCTCACAACTGCATTGTTGATGGGTTCGGTAATTTTAGCAATGGGTAAGGATAACCCACGTTTCGTTACTTTATCGTGTATTAACGTAGTAGTTGCATCGAATGCAGGGGGGTCGTTCAGTCCTTTTGGCGATATAACAACCTTATTAGTATGGCAAAAAGAGGTAGTGCCCTTTGCAGATTTTTTTGCTTTGTTGATTCCTGCTATCGTTAACTTTGTTATTCCTGCAGCTATTATGAATTTCTTTATTCCTAAGGAAAGACCTTCTGCTGTAATGGAAGCGCAAACGATGCAAAGAGGAGGTTGGGTTATTATCTTTTTATTTGTATTAACCATTATTACTTCAGCGTGTTTTGAGAACTTCCTTCGTCTGCCACCTGCAGCTGGCATGATGCTAGGCTTGACCTATTTAAAGTTTTTTAGCTATTACTTGCAAAAAACCCGTGAATCTCATTTTGTTTTGATGGATATGGATTTGTCGAGTGTGAAGATTGGCTATTCTGATTCTACGAGTTCTAAAGATCATGAGGAAGCAGAAGTGAAAAAGACACTGGTTAAGGAAGTGCCTTTTGATATTTTTCAGAAAGTAGCTAATTTGGAATGGGATACCTTGTTGTTTTTCTATGGTGTTATGGTGGGTGTTGGAGGGTTAAGTTTTATCGGTTACTTGAGTGTTGCCTCGCAGCATCTTTATGGCAGCATAGATCCTACTGTGGCAAACATTTTGGTAGGTATTGCGTCTGCATTTGTCGATAACGGGACTATTATGTTGTCTGTACTCACCATGGCGCCGAATATTTCTGAAGGCCAGTGGTTGTTAGTTACTTTGACAGCTGGTGTAGGTGGAAGTATGTTGGCTATTGGCTCAGCTGCAGGAGTTGGTTTAATGGGGCAAGCCAAGGGTATTTATACATTTACCAGTCATTTGAAATGGACGCCAGTTATTGCTTTAGGTTACGCCGGAAGCATTGCCACTCACTTCTTAATTAATGGACGTTATTTTTAGATCGTAATCGGATTCTGGTTTTTAGGGTAGATTGTGGTCTCTGAAGTGGCACTAAATAGTTTTGATGCTTCTGCATTTTTAAAAAAGCTAACGACACGCCCTGGCATTTATAAAATGCTTAATGAGAAGGGCGAAATTATTTACATAGGTAAGGCAAAAAACCTTAAGAATCGCGTTTCCAGCTATTTTAAAACCCACACATCTTCCATTAAACAGCGGGTTATGGTGGCTAAAGTAGCGGCCATTGAAGTAACCGTGACGCACACTGAAGGTGAGGCTTTACTGCTGGAGTGTCAACAAATAAAGCGTCACAGACCGCGCTACAATATTTGTTTAAGGGATGATAAGTCTTTTCCTTATATTTTCTTGTCTAGTGAGCAGGATTTTCCACAAATCACTATTCATCGGGGTGCAAAAAATAAAAAAGGTCGTTACTTTGGGCCTTATCCGAGTTCCGGTGCGGTTAGGGAAAGTCTGAAATTATTACAGCGTTTGTTTCCAATACGTCAATGTGACGACTCTATTTACAATAATCGTACTCGACCTTGTTTACAACACCAGATAGGGCGGTGTTCAGCACCTTGTGTAGAGTTGATTGATAAAGCACATTATGCGTTGGATGTTCAAAGTACTGTGATGTTTCTGGAGGGTAAGGGCAGTTTGTTAATTGATCAATTGATTGTCAAAATGGAGCAGGCTGCGACTAATCTTGATTTTGAAATGGCAGCAAGTTTTAGGGATCAAATTGTAAAGCTTCGGTCTGTACTTGAAAAACACTTTGTTACTGGAGAAAAGGGTGATGTAGATATTATTGCTTGTGCAAGCAAAGGTAATCTAGCCTGTGTTCAGGTTTTTTTTATTCGTAATGGACAGCATTTAGGCAATAAAGTTTTTTTCCCAGCTATTACTGAAGAGTATAATTCAACCGCTATTTTGCAAGCTTTTATACCCCAATATTATCTCGATAAGCCAATACCTTATGAGTTAATAGTCAGTCATGAATTAGAAGAAACGCAATTATTAGTTGAGGTATTGGCGGATCAGGCTAAACATTCAGTGGCAATTGCCAACAACGTTCGAGGTGAGCGCTTAAAATGGCTGCAAATGGCTATCATTAATGCTGAAAACTCATTATTAAGTAAGTTATCTGACAAACAAGGTATTTATGCACGGTTTCTTAGTTTACAAGAAGAATTAGGGTGTAAAGATTTGCCCAAGCGTTTGGAATGTTTCGACATTAGTCATACACAAGGTGGTCAGACAGTTGCATCTTGTGTTGTTTTTAATAGGGAAGGGCCCATAAAGTCAGCCTACCGTCGCTTTAATATCACTGGTATTACTGGTGGTGATGATTACGCAGCTATTCATCAGGCAGTTTATAGGCGTTTTAAGCGTCTAAAACAGGGAGAACACGAAGCTCCAGATATCTTGTTTATTGATGGTGGTAAAGGACAGGTGCATGAAGCACAAAAGGCTTTAGCAGAATTAGACATAAACAATGTTATGATAGTTGGCGTTTCAAAAGGGCCTGATAGAAAAGCAGGTATGGAAAAGCTGATCTTGTTTGATCATGAGTATCCAATAGATGTAGCACCAAGCGCAAGTGGTTTATTGCTGATTCAGTACATACGTGATGAAGCTCATCGGTTTGCGATAACTGGCCATAGATTACGTAGAGGTAAGGCCTCAAAACAATCAGTTTTAGAAAGTATTTCTGGGTTAGGGGCTAAGCGAAGACAGGTTTTATTAAAACAGTTTGGGGGGCTACAAGGAATTTCATCTGCAGGCGTAGATGCTCTTTGTAGTGTGGACGGCATCAGTCGACAGTTGGCACAACGAATTTACGAAGTATTTCATCATCAAGATGACCATTCAATTTAATATACCTACAAATCTTACGCTTTTAAGAATTGCGTTAATTCCTTTGTTAGCCGTGACTTTTTACTTGCCATGGCAATACTCCAATTTGGCGTGTACTGGGATATTTGTATTGGCCGGAATTACTGATTGGCTGGATGGTTATTTAGCTAGAAAAATGAAGCTGGAAACACCTTTCGGTGCTTTTCTAGATCCAGTAGCAGATAAATTGATGGTCGCTATCATTCTGGTTTTAATTGTACAGCAACAGGCATCACCCTATCTGGCTATTCCTGCAGCGATTATTATTGGCCGAGAAATTACCATTGCTTCTTTGCGAGAGTGGATGGCTGAAATAGGCCAGCGAGCAAAAGTAAAGGTCTCTCAATTAGGCAAATGGAAAACGTCTGCTCAAATGTTGGCGATTGGCATGTTGTTATACCGCGATGATTTATTGGGATTGCCGATAAACTTAATGGGATATGGTTTGTTGTACATTGCAGCAGTATTAACTCTTTGGTCTATGATTAGTTATTTGAGTGCTGCATTGGCAGTCATTAAGCAGGAATAATCAAGGTTACTTTTTCCGATTTGGATGGTCTTTAATAATATTTCTCCACATTAATTTATCTTTGTGCGTAGATTTTTATATAGCAAAATCGTTTTTTGGCTTCTTATTTCAGCAGTCTGACTAATTTAAGGATTATCCAATATTATTAGTTTTTCTATGGGTGGAGGTTATTTTTTAACACCAATAAACACAGTGTTTTGAAGCGCTGGAATATAGAAAATGGATCAGGAAAAAGAAGTTATTCAAATAAGGGATGTAACTCAGGATGAGATATTGTTGTCGGCTTTGAGGCTTTTTACTACAAAAGGATACTTCAGCACCTCGTTGGTTGATGTAGCGCAGCTATTGGAAATGGAAAATACCAGTGTAATTTATCAGCACTTTAAAGATAAAAAAATGATGGCATCACAATTGTACGTCAATATTTTTGATAGCCTAGATATTTCTGTTGACGATATTAGCCGAAAGAATGAAAAGGCATCGGAGCAATTGAAAGGGTTAACAGATTTACTTTTTAAGTTGACTGATGAAGCACCAGATGTGATGCGTTTTTTATTGGTTTTAAAGCTAGATGAGTTTTTGCCTGATGAAAAACAGATTCACGAAACACTCCCGTTCTTAAAGGTCGTTAAAATTATAGAACGCGGTATTAATTCAGGTGAAATACGTGCTATTGATCCGCAACTGGCATGCGCGTATTTTTTTGGCATTGTTAATAATACATTGCGTTTAGTATTAATGGGTGTTCTGGATAAAAAAGCAGATGCTTATCTGTCGCAAGTATGGTTTTCAGCATGGAATACAATAGCTAAAAAATAACTATTGGTAAGTATTAAGGTAAAGCGATGGGTGATGTTGTTAAGTTTAAACGACTATCAGTAGCAGAACGCTATAAGGGAAAAACGCTGTGTGATAGTGGGTTTCACAAATGGGAAGTACGAAAGGATCAGCAGTTTGATGTTAAACAGGGTAGATTAATGACAATTTACCAATGTAAGCATTGTGCCAAGACTAAATCGAAGGCGCTCTGATTTAATAGTAGACCTCCCCGTGCTTTTTATGGGGAGGTCTACTATTGGCAATTACTTATTATCCAGTAAGCTATTCAGTTCTGCATTTATCATTGTCTCGTAGTGACGGTATAAAACAGAATCAGTTGGGATATTTGCGTCAATTCGAACATTGCTTTTTATCGAACTATTTTTCTTTGAGCCAGATGCTTTGTTTTCAAGTGGTTTTTCTTTATTTTTTTGGGTTTCTGACGCACGGTTTAAGTTTGAAAGATAATGTCGTTTCAGCATTGAATCTTCAGGAATATTGTTAGGCGCTGCTTTTTGATTCTGTGTAACTGGTTTTGGTTTTACAGCAGGTTCAATACTGACCTTAGCTTGGGCTATAGCAGCTGTTTCTTCTGGGGTTTTTGTGCTAGCTTTTGCAGGGCTTTCTGAAGCTTTTGTTTGGGTGGTTTTTGGTGCGGTTGTTGCTTCAAGTTCACTTGTTGATATTGGCTTATTGCTTACATTTTTTTCTTCAGGCTTAGCTATAGTAGATTGTTGGTAGTTATTAAGTAAATTTTTTACTTTTGAAATAATACTTTGAAAAATTTCATTCATGGTTATCACATTGATCCGAATTTAATAAAGAGACTATTATTATGAGAAATTCTTTCTGACTTCAGATAAGAACATATTTTTTATTCTACTAGAGCTGATCTGACGATCAATTCGTCTACTTCTCATTTTAATTTCGAACTATAACACTTGTTGTTTAAGTTAGCGACAGCCAGAGGGATAAAATTTTATCAATTATCAAATTATCCTTTAAAACTATTATGTTAATAACATCTATGTGTTTTTTTTGCGCTTAAAAAAAGAATATTTAAGTCGATAAGTGCTGTTGCCAATCAGCGATTTTCGCTTTTAGATCATTAATATTAAAGGTAGTTAAATAACGATTTTTTAGTAACCGTTTGCCCGCCACCCAAACATCGGTGACTTGTTGCCGACTGGCTGCATATACGATTTGCGATACAGGGCAGTAGATAGGCTGAGTTTCAAGATGATTTAAATCAATAGCAATAATGTCAGCGGCTTTGCCTATGCTAAGTGATCCACAACAGTTATCAAGACCTAATGCTTTAGCACCGTTAATGGTAGCCATGCGTAAGGCTGTCATGGCAGGAATAGCGCTAGCATCACCCGCAACGGCTTTGCCAAGTAAGGCGGCACTTCGCATTTCCCCAAACATGTCTAGGTCATTGTTGCTAGCTGCGCCATCGGTGCCTATGGCGACGTTAATTCCCGCATTAAGGCATTTGGCAACTTGGCAAAAACCACTGGCGAGTTTTAGATTGGATTCTGGACAATGTACTATATGAGCGCCAGACTCGGCAAAAAGACTTATTTCTTCATCGGTTAACTGGGTCATGTGAACCGCGATTAATGATGGATTGATCAAACCTAATTTTTGTAATCGTTGTAAAGGTCGTTGACCGGAATTTGATTGAGCCTGTTCAACTTCGTGCAGAGTTTCGTGAAGGTGAATATGTATTGGTAACTCTAATTCATCAGCCAGTGTTTTGATCTTTTGCAAAGGTTCATCCGATACGGTGTAAGGCGCATGAGGTGCAAAAGCAGTAGTACAAAGTTCGGATTGGCGTAGTTGCTCATGCAACGATAAGCCTTTTTCAATATACTCGTCGCTATTTCTTGCCCAGACCGATGGAAAGTCAATAACTATTAATCCTACTTTAGCTCGTATATTATGATGTATGGCTTGTTTTGCGGTGATTTCAGGGAAAAAATACATGTCATTAAAGCAGGTAGTACCACCTAGAATCATCTCGGCAATAGCTAAATCAGTACCGTCTTTGACGAAGGTCTCACTCATCCATTTTTGTTCAAGTGGCCAGATATGGTTATTTAGCCAATCCATCAATGGTAGGTCATCTGCAATACCTCGCATGAGAGTCATAGCGGCATGTGTGTGACAGTTAATCAAGCCGGGTAATAAGGCATGATTATCAAGATGTTCAGTAGTTTTTCCTTGGTATGTTTGTTTGGCAAGTTCCGTAGGTAATAAATCTATTATTTTTCCACCATTAATCACTAAACTATGGTGGTCATAGGTTACGAATTCGGGCTCAACGGGTATAATCCAGCGAGCATGTATAAGAGTATCGACTATCATAAGTGATCCTGAGAGTGTAATTTAACATTACTGTGTGATTGATGGTTTATCTTAAGTATCTTGCGACAACAACTACTTACTGAATTATAACTTTTTACCATCAGGTTTTATTAAATAATGACTGAACAATATAAGAATGCGGTCCAAGCTTTGCTATGGACAGGCACTTCATTAAGAGTCTTAGATCAGCGGCAATTGCCAGAAAAACTTGTTTACGATGAATATCATGATGCAGAAGGCGTTTCAGAGGCAATTACTACCATGCGAGTGCGAGGTGCCCCCGCTATTGGCATAGCAGCAGCTTATGGTGTCGCTCTTTCTGTTATTCAGCATTGTGCAGAAAATTCTGCAGACTGGCAACAAAAAGTTGCCAAAGATATTGTTATGCTGGCAAAGTCCAGGCCCACAGCGGTGAATTTGTTTTGGGCTTTGGAACAAATGAAAAGTTTATTGGATAAGTCAATAACTAATAATCCACAAGCGGTTTTTATTGCCTGTGCCGAGCAGATTCATGCGGACGATATTACTGCTAATATTAAAATGGGTGAGCTGGGGGCTAATCTTCTTGTCGGCGTAAAGGGAGTTATGACTCATTGTAATACGGGTGCATTGGCTACTGGTGGTTATGGCACTGCACTCGGTGTTATACGGAGTGCAGCCGATAGACAGTCTTTAAAGGTTTATGCTGGAGAAACTCGTCCTTGGTTGCAAGGTGCACGATTGACTGTTTGGGAATTGGCACAAGATGGAATCCCTGTTACTTTGTTGGTTGATTCAGCGGCTGCTTGGTTAATGAAGTCAGGTGCGATAGATTGGGTTATTGTTGGTGCTGATCGAATTGCTGCAAATGGTGATGCCGCGAATAAAATAGGGACCTATTCTTTGGCGATGATGGCTAAACAGCATAATGTTAAGTTTATGGTGGTGGCGCCTACTTCGACAATAGATTGGACAATTTCAGATGGCAACCAAATCGAAATTGAACAACGAGATAAAAATGAACTCTTGCCCAATTGTTTCAATACAGAAGGATCATTAGTCGGAGCGTGGAATCCAGTATTTGATGTAACTCCGGCGGAGTTAATTTCAGCGATAGTGACTGAGCGTGGTGTTGTTTTAAATCCGAATGAACAAGGCATGAGAGGTATAAGATGATATTTGACAATAAAGGCAATAATCCTGCTTTAGCTGTGGGATATTTGTTTAAAGGTTTAAAGTTATTAACCAGTAATCAGCTACGAGCTTTTATAGTAATACCAGTTTTAATCAATGTGGTTTTGTACAGCGTAGCTCTAATGTTGGGTTATTATTATCTCACTGATTTAATTGAACAATTTATTCCTGGCTGGTTGCATTGGTTAAGTTGGGTTTTATGGCCCTTGTTTTTCATCAGTTTTTTTATAGCCGGGTTTTTTACGTTTACTGTATTGGCTAATTTACTTGCAGCACCTTTTTATGGCAAATTATCTGCCAAAACATTAATGCTTATAAACGGCCAGGTTAAAGAAATTGAGGAGCAACCTTTACTTAAGGTGATGTCTGCGGAATTAAAACGTGCTGGTTACTTATTAAGCCGTGCCTTACCTTTATTAGTATTGTCTTTTATTCCAGGTGTTAACGTACTTGCACCTTTTTTGTGGGCTTTATTCGGTGCCTGGGGGATGTCGCTGGAATACATGGCGTATCCACTTGAAAATGCAGGTGTCTTGTTTCCTGAACAAAAACAACTGGTCAAAAGTATAAGGTTGGGTGCGTTAAGCTTTGGTGGATTGGCGGCTATGGGATTGACCATTCCTTTGATAAATATCATCATTGCACCAGTCGCTGTTATTGGTGCGACGATATATTTTAATGACGTGATGAAAGAAAGTTAAGTAATCTCAATAATAATCAGGGAGCTAAAGAGCACCCTGATTATGGAAGGTTATTTCCACTATGGGGTTATTTTTTGATATAAAGATCAGTAATAGTGCCGGTAATCATTTCTGCTGCAAAGCCAAAGGTTTCTGCCAAGGTCGGATGTGGGTGTATGGTTAAGCTAATATCTTCTGCATCAGCACCCATTTCAAGTGCTAGAACGGCTTCTGATATTAATTCGCCGGCATTGGTGCCAACAATTCCTGCACCTAGTAATTTCCCCGTTTCTTTATCACAAAGTATTTTGGTTAGCCCTTCTTTGCGTCCTAGACATAAGGAACGACCGCTGGCTACCCAAGGAAATACGGCTTTGTCATATTCAATGCCTTGTTGCTTGGCTTGGTTTTCAGTCAGTCCCATCCAGGCAATTTCAGGATCAGTATAGGCAACAGATGGTATTGTTAGAGCGTCAAATTGTGCTTTATGGCCGGCAATTACTTCTGCAGCAATTTTACCTTCATGAACGGCCTTATGCGCTAACATAGGATTGCCAACAATATCACCAATAGCAAAAATATGGTTCACATTGGTGCGTTGTTGTTTATCGACGCTTATAAAACCTTGTTCATTGACATGTATACCGGCCAGTTCTGCGTCAATCAATAAACCGTTGGGTTTACGACCTACGGCTACTAAAACGGCATCAAAAAGCTCTGATTCGGGAGCATTTTTACCTTCAAAGGAAACTTTGAGACCTTCTTTAAGTGCTTCAATTGAATTGACTTTAGTTTCCAGCCAGATATTTTTATATTGCTTCTTTATGCGTCGGGCGAGCGGTGTAACGAGGTCTTTGTCACAGCCTGGAATAATCTGATCCATTAGCTCAACGACACTGATTTCTGAGCCCATGGCATGGTAAACCGTTGCCATTTCTAAGCCTATGATGCCACCACCTACAATCAATAGTTTTTTTGGTATTTCAGTTAGTTGTAAAGCATCTGTTGAATCCCATAAACGAGGATCTTCATGAGGGAAAACAGGTATTTTGGTAGGGCGTGAGCCTGCTGCGATAATAGCTTGATCAAAATGAACGGTTTTTATTCCTTCGTTAGTTTCAACAGTCACTGTGTTTGCTGAGGTAAATTTTCCTGTGCCCTGAATTAAAGTAACTTTGCGTTGCTTTACCAGTCCGGCTAGTCCGTCATTTAAGCTTTTGGTAATGCTTTCTTTCCAGCTTTTTATTTTATTAATATCGATGTTTGGTTTGCCGAAACTAACTCCATGATCTGCAAACTCATCTGCTTCATGGATTATTTGTGCAGCGTGTAATAATGCTTTTGAAGGAATACAGCCGACATTCAGACAAACACCACCCAAGACAGGGAAACGTTCAATCAAGACGACTTGCTTGCCTAAGTCAGCTGCACGAAAAGCGGCACTGTAACCGCCTGGGCCGCCACCCAGAACTAGAACTTCAGCGTTTAAAACAGTTTCAGTCATTTTTAGTAGTCCAGTAGTTAAAGTAGCAAGCGGCGAATATCGACTAGATATTGCCTTACCGTAGCCATGAAACGAGCCCCTTCTGCACCGTCTATAACACGATGATCATAGGTTAAGTCCAGCGGTAACATCAAGCGAGGTACAAATTCTTTCCCATTCCAGACGGGTTGCATCTTTGCACGAGTGACACCCAGTATAGCGACTTCTGGTGCATTAACTATTGGCGTGAATGCTGTACCACCTATCCCACCAAGACTGGAAATAGTCATGCAGCCGCCTTGCATGTCATTAGGTAATAATTTACCAAGTCGAGCTTTTTCACTTTTTTCCGCTAATTCAATGGCCAGTTCATTGATACTTTTATTGTTAACGTTGCGTAATACAGGAACGACCAAACCATTGGGTGTATCAACAGCGATGCCAATATTAAAATATTTTTTTATAATTAAACTTTCGCCGTCAGCGGATAAAGAGGCATTAAAATTTGGAAATTGCTGCATAGCGGCAACTAGGGCTTTAATAATGAACATTAAGCCGGTAATTTTTACTTCGCCTTTGGCTTTTTCGCCATTAAGGGTGTTTCGAAACGCTTCCATTTCAGTTATGTCAGCTTCTTCATGGTAAGTGACCAGTGGCAAATTTAACCAGACACGTGTCAAGTTTTGCCCTGTCAGGCGTTTAATCTTACTGAGTTTCAGAATTTCTGTATCGCCGAAAGGAGAAAAATCAACAGCGGGTATGCTTGGAATACCAGCGCCACCAGCAGTTGTACCTTCAGTGAGGGCTTGTTTAACAAAGTTTTTGACATCATCTTTTAAGATACGTCCTTTGCGACCACTACCCGTGTTTATTTTGCTGACATTTACACCCAGTTCACGTGCAAATAGACGTACAGAGGGTGACGCATGGGCTTTTATTGTGGTAGTTTCAGAGGTTTGTATTGCTGGCAAGGGTTGTTTGGGTGATGGCGTCGATTGCGCAAGAATCTTTGTAGGTTCAGATTTTTGTTCAATAATAGGCGTTTCA
The DNA here is from genome assembly GCA_903908165.1 of uncultured Methylococcaceae bacterium. Classification (GTDB taxonomy): domain Bacteria; phylum Pseudomonadota; class Gammaproteobacteria; order Methylococcales; family Methylomonadaceae; genus Methylobacter_C. The sequence continues at coordinate 27,373 of CAIVQX010000016.1, forward strand.
GCCACCACAGCTACAGTTGATGTTGATGTCGGATCTGGAATGCTTTTTCCATCCTCGGTTGCCAGTACTGTCGCAATTAACGTACCTTCGGAAACTTTATCTCCTGGTTTAATATGCACTTGTTGTATAGTGCCGGAAGCACTTGACGGTAGATCCATGCTGGCTTTGTCTGTTTCAAGTGTTGCAACGGTTTGTTCCAATGCAATTATATCGCCCGCCTGAATTAATACTTCAACGACATCGATTTCAGCAACATTGCCGACATCAGGAACTCTAATTTCAACCAAATTAGTCATATAACCTTCCTTTCGTTAAATTAGCCAAGGTGCTTTAGTTTCAGTAGCTATGCCGTATTTGGCAATGGCAACATCTACTTTAGCAGCATCAAATTGACCTAAGTCGACCAAGCTTTTAAGGGCGGCAATAGTTATATGATAACGATCCACTTCAAAAAATCGACGCAAGTTTTCACGAGTATCAGAACGTCCAAAACCGTCAGTACCCAATACAGTATAAGGTGCATGAATTAAGCTACGAATTTGTTCGGCAAACGCACGAGTATAATCAGTCGCTGCAATGACTGGACCCACCGAGTTAGCCAAGCAATTTGCAACATGTGATTGTTTTGCTGGTTCTGTTGGATGTAATCGATTCCAGCGTTCACAGGATTGACCGTCTCTTGCTAGTTCAGTGAAACTTGGACAGCTCCATAAGTCAGATTCTACATCCCAATCTTTTTTCAGTAATTCAGCAGCAAATTTGACTTCACGGAAAATGGTACCAGAACCTAATAATTGTACTCTTGGTTTTTTGTTTTTAGCGCCTTGGGAAAATCTATACATACCTTTAAGTATGTCTAGCTCGATGCCTTTTGGCATAGCCGGATGGCTGTAGTTTTCATTCATCACGGTGATGTAATAAAAAATATCTTCCTGTTCAACATACATGCGGCGTAAACCGTCTTGGATGATAACAGCCAACTCGTAAGCATAAGTTGGATCATAGGAGACGCAATTAGGTACGGTTGCAGACATTAAATGGCTGTGGCCATCTTCATGTTGAAGTCCTTCGCCATTTAGGGTAGTTCTTCCTGCTGTACCACCCATTAAAAAACCACGGGTACGTTGATCGGCGGCAGCCCAAATTAAATCTCCGACTCGTTGAAACCCAAACATTGAGTAATAAATGAAAAATGGGATCATGGGTACATTATGTGTTGAGTAGGCTGTGCCTGCCGCAATCCAGTCACAAAGTCCACCAGCCTCATTGATTCCTTCTTGTAATACTTGGCCGTGTTTATCCTCTTTATAGAACATCAATTGGTCAGCATCTTGTGGTGTATACAATTGTCCAACCTGTGACCAAATACCAAGCTGTCTAAACATCCCTTCCATACCAAATGTTCTGGATTCGTCAGGCACTATTGGTACGATACGTTTGCCTATGTTTTTGTCTTTAACTAAAATATTCAGCAGATTGACAAATGCCATGGTGGTAGAGATTTCTCGACCTTCTCTGGTTGCTTCCAGTAATGTTTTAAAGTCACTTAAAACAGGCACATCCAAAGCATAAGATTTAGCTCTTCTTGATGGTAAGTTTCCACCCAGTTCGCTACGTTTTTGTTGCATATAGAGTAGTTCTTTTGAGTCTTCAGCAAAAGTCAGATAAGGAAGTTTTTGCATTTCTTCATCAGTTACCGGTAAATCATAACGATCACGGAAATGACTTAGTGATATATCACTCATTTTCTTTTGTTGATGAGAAATATTTTGAGCTTCTCCAGATGCCCCCATTCCGTAACCTTTAATGGTCTTGGCTAAGATAACAGTGGGTTGTCCTTTGTGATTGACAGCTGCATGGAAAGCGGCATAAGTTTTGGAGGGATCATGTCCGCCTCTGTTTAGCTCCCAAATATCTCGATCAGACCAGTCAGCAACCATGGCTTTCAATTCTGGTGTATTAAAGAAGTGCTCACGAACATAAGCACCATCTTTAGCTTTAAAAGTTTGATAATCACCATCAGCGCAGGCCATCATGCGAGCCGCTAATAGACCATCCTTATCTCTTGCTAGCAATGCATCCCAGCGTTGCCCCCAAACAAGTTTAATAACATTCCAGCCGGCACCACGAAATTCACTTTCAAGTTCTTGAATAATTTTACCATTACCACGAACAGGTCCATCGAGTCGTTGCAGGTTACAATTAATGACGAAAATGAGATTGTCCAGTTTCTCTCGCCCGGCCATGCCAATAGCGCCCAATGATTCAGGTTCATCGGTTTCACCGTCGCCCAGAAAACTCCAAACTTTACGATTTGAAGTGTCAGCAAAGCCACGATCTTGTAAATAGCGCATGAAGCGAGCTTGATAAATGGCCATAATTGGCCCAAGCCCCATTGAAACTGTTGGGAACTGCCAGAAATCTTGCATTAGCCAAGGGTGTGGATACGAAGGTAAGCCATTGCCATCGACTTCTTGACGGAAATTATCCATCTGGTCTTGCGTCAGTCGACCCAGTAAAAAGGCTCTTGAATAATCACCGGGGGTTAAATGTCCTTGTGTGAATATTAAATCACCATCATGTTTGTCTGAAGCGGCATGCCAAAAATGGTTATAACCAACATCATAAAGCGTTGCGGCAGAGGCAAAGCTGGCAATATGCCCTCCAACATTAGTATGCTTATTAGCTCTTAATACCATCATCATGGCATTCCAGCGGACATAAGAACGGATTTTTTGCTCTATAGCAGGATCGCCAGGAAATTGAGCTTGCTGTGAAACAGGAATAGTATTGAGATAGGCTGTGTTAGCGCTGAATGGGATGTCAAATCCTGAATGTCTTGTTGCCGCGACAAGTTGTTCGATCAGAAAGTGCGCCCTTTCACTGCCATCCTGTTCTAAAACTGATTGTAGCGCTTCAATCCATTCTTTGGTTTCGGTAGGATCAATGTCATTCTGGCCGGTAATCTCGGAAATTAAGCTGTTGTTCATCTATGTTCCTGTTGGGACTTGTTATGCATTGCTTAATAAAACTTTATTTTATTATGATGTTTAATTCAGTTATTTTGATCACTTATTGACCTAATTTGCAGATTGATCTGAAAAGTTGTCGGTATCAAGATAGTCTGAATGCCTTTGTAAGGACACATAGTATATACAAATGAATGGATCCAATACACCCGTTTTAGTAAATGTTGTTAGAGGTTGTCGGTAAGCTAGGCGATAGTTATGCTTTTTTGTAGTAAAACTACAAAAAAATATCAAAAATGCCTTAAGCAAAACTTGCTCATGGTTGTTGTTTTTCTTAATCTTAAGTTTAGATATCTATGTATTAGAGGTGTTTTTTATAAAAGTGAATTAAAAAAAGGGTTAAATCTTAGCTTGAGTTTGGGAACAGGCTAAAAATCTGTAAAATAGAAGTTTTTATTTGTCTTTAACTATTACACCATGCGTACATCTCAATTCCCTTTAAATACTGTAAAAGAAACACCGGCTGATGCTGAAATAGCCAGTCATCAACTGATGATACGAGCTGGGCTTATTCGTAAATTGGCAGCTGGGCTATATAGTTGGTTGCCTTTAGGGTTACGAGTTTTACGAAAAGTAGAAAAAATCACAAGGGAAGAGATGGAAAAAGCAGGTGCATTAGAAGTATTAATGCCTGCTTTACAGCCAGCTGAGCTGTGGCAAGAAACAGGTCGATGGGAGCAATATGGGCCAGAATTGGCAAGGTTAAAAGATCGACATGATCGTGATTTTTGTTTGGGGCCTACCCATGAAGAAATTATTACTGATCTTGCTCGAAATGAGATAAAAAGCTACAAACAGTTGCCTATAACTTATTATCAAGTTCAAACCAAATTTCGAGATGAAATTCGACCCCGTTTTGGTGTGATGCGTTCACGCGAATTTATTATGAAAGATGCTTATTCCTTTCACTTAGATCAAGATTCGTTGCAAGAAACCTATGATGTGATGTATGCCGCTTACACTAATATATTTAATCATTTAGGACTAAAGTTTCGTGCCGTAGTGGCAGACTCAGGTTCAATCGGGGGAGCAGTTTCTCACGAGTTTCATGTCTTGGCAGATTCTGGAGAAGATGCTATTGCTTTTTCAACAGCCAGTGATTATGCGGCTAATGTTGAAAAAGCCGAGGCTCTTATGCCTATGGGCTCCCGTCCTCCTGCATTGCTTAACATGCAAGTGATTGATACGCCAAATCAGCATAGCATAGAAGAAGTTAGTAACTTCCTGAATGTTTCTAGCGCACAATGCCTTAAGACTTTGATTGTTAATGGTGAAGAAGGAGGTTTGGTAGCTTTATTATTAAGGGGAGATCATGAGTTAAATAAAATAAAAGCAGAAAAAGTTGACGGTGTTGCTTCTCCTTTGGAATTTGCTGCCGAAGCTGAAATTCTCCGTGCCTGTCAATGTAGACCGGGTTCTATTGGCCCATTGGGTTTAACAATCCCAATCATTGCTGATCGAAGTGTTGTGTTTATGTCAGATTTTGTTTGTGGTGCTAATGAAGACGGGAAACATTTTCAAGGTGTTAATTGGGAGCGTGATCTTCCAATTCCTGAATATGTTGCAGATATTCGTACCGTAGTAGAGGGCGACCCTAGCCCTGATGGTAACGGTCAAATTACCTTGGCTCGTGGCATTGAAGTGGGGCATATTTTTCAGCTGGGCACCAAGTACAGCGAGTCAATGAGGGCAGGTGTTATCAATGAAGGTGGAAAAAATCAAATTATGCTCATGGGTTGTTACGGAATTGGTATTTCTCGCGTTGTAGCCGCTGCCATTGAGCAAAATCATGATGAGAGAGGTATAAATTGGCCTGTTAATTTGGCGCCCTTTCAAGTTGCACTTTGTCCTATGAACATGCATAAGTCTGAACGTTTAAAAGTCGCATCAGAGCAACTTTATCAAGATTTACAAGACGCCGGGTTTGAGGTGTTGTTTGATGATAGGAAAGTACGCGCAGGTTTTATGTTTTCTGATATGGAATTAATCGGTATTCCGCATTGCATTATCGTTGGAGATCGAGGATTAGATGCGGGAACTGTTGAATACAAAAGCAGGACGGCGAAAGATAATGAAGAGATTTTGTTTGAAGATATTATTGCTTTTCTAAAAGCAAAGCTAGTTTAACTAAGGCTTGAGGTTGTATTTTGAATAGAAGGCGTTTCCGTGATTATTTGGTTGTTTAGATGGTTTTCAAGCATAAATAATGCTGTGATTTATATTCAGACTTGACAAAAAATTCTCTTAATAGAGACTAGAGCTGTTTTCATAACCGTAGAGTAAATTTTCTTTGAATGATATTCCTTTAAGTGTGTTGCTTGGCACACTTGTTCTTATGCTTGTTTTATCTGCTTTTTTTTCTGGGTCTGAAGCGTCCCTAATGATCCTGAATCGATATCGATTAAGGCATTTAGTTAAATTGAAGCACTCTGGTGCTATAAAGGCATATCGCCTATTGCAAAGGCCTGATCGGTTGGTGGGTCTTATTTCACTGGGTAATAAATTTGTTAATAACCTTGCTGCTTCAATAGCCACGGTTATAGCGATTAAGCTATATTCAGATGATGAAGTTATATTGGCTATTGCGATGGGTATTTTGACTATCGTGATGCTTATATGTTCAGAAGTAACTCCCAAAACTCTGGCTGCCGTTAAGCCAGAGTTACTTGCTTTTCCTGCTGCTTGGATTTATACCCCGTTACTAAAAATATTTTATCCGGTTGTGTGGTTGGTAAATTTAATTGTAGAGTTATTGCTGAGGTTGGTTGGTATTGATATTAATAAGATTAGTCGGGACTCGCTACATAAAGATGAGTTAAAAAGCATTATTACAGAAGCTGAAAGTTTAATGCCTTTAAGGTATCAAAAAATGTTGTTGGGCATACTCGATCTTGAGTCAGCCACAGTTGAAGACATTATGACGCCTCGCAATGAAATTGTAGGCATTGACCTCGAAGCTTCGATTGAAGATATTATTAAACTGATAAAAACTAGCCCGCACACTCGTCTGGCAGTCTACAAAAAGAGCATTGACCGAGTAGTTGGCTTTTTACATTTAAGAAAAGTTTTGGTGTTAATTAATAAAGACAATTTTGATAAACAATCTATTATAAATTTGATAAGCAAGCCAGCATTTATTCCTGAACAAACCCCTGTTCATACTCAAATGCTTCGGTTTAAAAACGAAAAGATAAGTATAGGACTGGTCGTTGATGAGTACGGAGATGTACAGGGATTGGTTACATTAGATGATTTGTTGCAAGAAATAGTCGGAGAATTAATTACGGATGATGAGCTTGCTAAGAAACAAAGTGATGGAAGTCATCTGATTGATGCGTCAATTTCGGTTAGAGAATTAAACCGGGTTATGAATTGGTCTTTACCAACGGAAGGCCCAAAGACATTGAATGGTCTTATAGTTGATTTCATGGAGACAATTCCTAAATCGGGTATCAGTATTAAGTTGCATGGACATCCTTTGGAAATAATAAAAAGGGATGAGAATGCAGTAAAATTGGTCAAATTTTTGCCTGAGAAATAAGGCGATTACCCTGTTTTTGATAAGCTTTGCTTTTTTTTTTAGATGGTTTGGCTTGTTATAGACTTATTTTGATCGGCTCGCTTAGGACAAATAAATAGTTTCTTGTTAGTTGTATAACCCATGTAAGATATTAATAGGGTTGGTTATATGTCAGGCTAGAGGAGTGAAGGTTTTAGATAAAGAATTAACCTAAAATAATTTGAATGTTAAAGTCAAAAATTTAACTTTAACAATAATCCTCAATTTAATATTAACTTTTCGCTTAAAGCGATAATTTCTCAATACGAAGATGAAGAAAAAGATAGCTATTCTATTTGTAGTGGCATTACTCGTCGTTATTAATTTCAGCATTTGGAGTTATATCAACAACCCTTTGCAATTGCAGTCATGGAGTAAGACAACCATGGGGGTTACTTATGATCCTATGCGAAAACAAGATACGCAAACAGGAAATACTTATCCTAGTGAAGCGGATATGGACAGCGATTTGGCACTGCTTGCTGAAAAGGTTCATGCCGTAAGAACTTACAGCATGCTCAAAGGACAAGATAAGATACCGGCACTTGCGGCCAAATATAATTTAAATACGACGTTAGGCGCTTGGATTGATGGTAATTTAGAAAAAAATCATCAAGAAATTGAAACCTTAATTGAGACTGGTCGACAAAATAATCCTAAAATTATTCGTCTTATGGTTGGCAATGAGGTGCTACTTCGCGCTGATATTCCTAAAGCAAGCTTGATTGAATATATTCGAGAAGTAAAAAAACGTAGTTGGAGGCCTGTTAGTACCTCTGAAACTTGGGATGTGTGGTTAAAAAATCCCGATTTGGTTGCTGAGGTTGATTTTATAGCCGTGCATATTTTGCCTTACTGGGAAGGGATTGCTGCAGACGATGCAGTTGATTATGTTTTTGATCGATTTCATGCCGTGCAGCAAGCTTATCCTAATAAGCCAATAATAATTACTGAGGTTGGCTGGCCTTCTGATGGTCAACCGTTTAAGCATGCAGAAGCATCAATATCAAATCAAGCAAGATTTTTACGTGAGTTTCTAAATAGGGCTGATATTGAAAAAATTAATTACTATATTGTAGAAGCCTTCGATCAACCTTGGAAAAAATCAATAGAAGGTTCTGCTGGAGCTTATTGGGGTATATTTAATGCTGATAGGCAGCCTAAATATCCTATGGATGGTGATGTTATTACCATGCCTGGCTGGAAGAATTGGGCGGCAGGCGCTGCCGTGTTTAGCATGGTTTTGATGGGCTTGTTTTTGTTTACTCGTAGCACCTTAAAGCTACCCGGTGTTTTATTTTTTGGATTGATCACTAATCTTGCAGCGTCAGTTATTTTTTGGTCTGCTTCCACAGGTGCTCAGCAATATCAAACTAATTTGGGCATTCTATTTTGGGGTGTCATGTTGTTGATGCAGGTTATGGCTGTTGTCATCCTTTTAATAGAAAGTTTGGAAATTGCGGAAGTTGTCTGGCATAGAAATACAGCTAGAACATTTAAACCATTAAAGCCTCACGCTGAATTTAGATATCCAAAAGTCTCATTACATTTACCCATTCATAATGAGCCGCCAATGATGGTGCGTAAGACGCTAGAGGCATTAGCCAAGGTGGATTACCCCAATATTGAAGTATTAGTGATGGATAATAATACGAAAGACCCTGCGATTTGGGAGCCAGTGCGTGATGACTGCGAAAGACTTGGACCAATGTTTAGGTTTTTTCATTTAGAAAATTGGCCGGGATTTAAGGCCGGAGCCATCAATCATGCACTTGAGCAGACCGCTAGTGATGCAGAAATTATAGCAGTTATAGATAGTGATTATGTGTTATCGCCAGATTGGCTCAATGCTATGGTCCCTTATTTTGATAATGAAAAAGTCGGTTTTATACAGTCTCCTCAGGACTATCGTGATCGCGATCAAAGCTTATTTAAGTCATTTTGTTACTGGGAATATGCTGGCTTCTTTAATATAGGCATGGTGCAAAGAAATGAATATAACGCCATTATTCAGCACGGTACGATGACAATGATTAGAAAGTCAGCTTTACTGGAAGTTGGTAATTGGGCGGAATGGTGTATTTGTGAGGATAGTGAGTTAGGATTGCGTTTGTATGAGGCTGGTTACGATTCAGTTTATGTGAAGGATTCTTTTGGTCGCGGATTAATGCCCGATACAATGTCAGGTTATATGACACAGCGCTTTCGCTGGGTTTATGGCGCCATGCAAATTATCAAAGGTCATTGGCGCAGTTTCTTGCCTAGCAAAAAGTCACCCTTAACAGCGGCTCAACGGTATTATTTTATTGCTGGTTGGTTGCCTTGGTTTTCTGATGCACTGGCTTTGCTATTTACCACTGCCAGTTTGATTTTAACGGGAATAATACTTAGCGATCCTCTTCATAGTGAATTGCCTGCTAATGTGTTTTTATTACCTACTGTCGGGTTATTCAGTTTTAAAATTTTACGTGGATTATGGTTGTATCAAGCCCGAGTACCTTGTTCTGTTTGGCAATCATTGGGGGCGGCATTAACAGGACTGTCCTTAACCCATACAGTTGCCAGAGGTACGGTGCAAGGTTTGTTTACTTCAGGTAAGCCTTTTATGCGTACGCCAAAGTACGAAAAACAAGGGCCTTTGTTTGTTGGTTTAATGACTATTAGGCAAGAATTATTTTTGTTGATTTTATTAAGCGCAGGCATTTATGCAATGAGCACTACCGAGCATTTTGATAATTTAAGCGGTAAGTTATGGATAGCTGTATTGTCCGTGCAAGCTGTGCCTTATGTGGCCGCTTTATTGACATTGTTAATCAGCATTGCGCCAAATTATGGTCGAAAATCTAAACGTCTTGCTGAAGAGTTGGATGAATAAATCATAAGTGTTTCAGGTGGGTTGTTGTTTTGAAACACACTCACCTGAAGCCCCTAATGTTTGATTTCATAACAGGAAAATTCAGTGACCATTATTCGAAAAGACGACTTCATTCAAAGTATTGCTGATTCATTGCAATTTATTTCTTACTATCATCCGCTGGATTTCATTCAGGCTTTAAATACGGCTTATCAAAAAGAGCAAAGCCAGGCAGCTAAAGATGCTATGGCGCAAATACTCATCAATTCCCGATTATGTGCAGAAGGACATCGACCGATTTGTCAGGATACTGGCATAGTGACGGTGTTTTTAAAAATTGGCATGGATGTACAATGGCTCACTGACATTAGCGTGACTGAGATGGTTAACGAAGGTGTTAGGCGTGCTTATAGTCTTCCTGATAATATTTTACGAGCCTCAATATTAAAAGATCCTGCTGGAAAACGTATTAACACCAAAGACAATACACCCGCTGTTGTGCACATGGAGGTTGTCATGGGTAATACTATTGACATTGAGATTGCTGCAAAAGGGGGTGGTTCAGAAGCTAAAGCAAAGTTTGTAATGCTTAACCCTTCTGACAGTATTGTTGATTGGGTATTAAAAACTGTACCTACTATGGGTGCAGGTTGGTGTCCACCAGGAATTTTGGGGATTGGTATTGGTGGTACCGCTGAAAAAGCCATGATCCTTGCCAAACAGGCATGTATGGAGCCAATCGATATTCAGGAATTGATTGCTCGAGGTGCTAGCAACACCCTTGAGGATTTGCGTTTAGAGCTTTATGAAAAAGTGAATGCGCTAGGTATCGGTGCTCAGGGTTTGGGTGGGTTAACCACCGTTCTGGATATTAAAATTAAAGATTACCCCACTCATGCGGCTAATAAGCCGGTTGCGCTTATTCCCAATTGTGCGGCGACCCGTCATCTTCATTTTGTTTTGGATGGTTCTGGACCTGCAGAATTTATACCTCCGCATTTAGAAGACTGGCCAAATATAGTTTGGGAAGGTGGAGTTAATTCTCGCAGAGTTAATTTGGATACGGTAACACGCGCTGAAGTTGCGACTTGGAAGCCAGGAGAAACCCTGTTGCTTAGTGGTACTTTACTCACAGGTCGTGATGCCGCTCATAAGCGTATGGTTGATATGCTTGACCGTGGAGAACAATTGCCTGCGGCACTTAATTTTTGCAATAAGTTCATTTATTACGTGGGTCCTGTTGACCCAGTTCGTGATGAAGTGGTGGGTCCGGCAGGACCTACAACTGCTACGCGCATGGATAAGTTTACTGAAACAATGCTGGCTAAAACTGGATTGTTGGGCATGATTGGTAAGGCTGAGCGTGGGCAAGAAGCTATTGATGCGATCAAAAAACATCAATCAATTTATCTTATGGCTGTTGGTGGCGCTGCTTATTTAGTATCTAAGGCTATACGTAAGGCTCGAATTATCGCTTTTGAAGATTTAGGGATGGAAGCAATTCATGAATTTGTTGTTGAAGACATGCCAGTAACTGTCGCAGTTGATAGCGCTGGTGTTTCTGTACATCAAACTGCACCCAAAATTTGGCAGAGTATAATCGGTAAAATTCCTGTGATTCAATCAGAGTAGTGTTTAGCGTATTTTTTCCAGGATACGTCTTAAGCCATAAATTTCTTGGAATAATAAATGCAAAAGCTATCGCTTTTAGAGTTTTAAACACGAAATTACCCTTGAAAAAAAAATAGATGCCCCCACATACTCGACATCGTTATTAATAATTTTAGGAATAGTACTGTGACTGTTAAAGCAAAAAAAGAAACGTTGGGTTTTGAAACTGAAGTAAAACATCTTCTCCATTTAATGATTCACTCCTTGTATAGTAACAAGGAAATTTTCTTGCGCGAGTTGGTATCTAACGCCTCAGATGCGGCAGATAAGTTACGTTTTGAAGCATTGTCCAATGATAGTTTATATGAGGGCGATAGTGACCTTAAAATTCGCTTAGAATTTGATAAAGAAAAAGGCACTATCACCATTATCGATAATGGTATTGGTATGACGCGTGCTGAAGTGCAAGAGCATATTGGTACTATTGCTAAATCAGGCACCAAGCAGTTTTTTGAAGCGTTAACCGGTGAGCAAGCGAAAGACAGTGAGTTGATTGGTCAATTTGGCGTTGGTTTTTATTCTGCCTTTATTGTTGCAGATAAGGTGACTTTAACTACCCGTAAAGCAGGAACTGATAAAAGCCAAGGCACCCGTTGGGAGTCAGCTGGCGAAGGTGATTACACACTGGAAACAGTAGAAAAAGAAGGACGTGGAACAGAAATTGTTTTGCATTTGAAAGAAGCTGAAAGTGAGTTTTTAGATAGTTATCGCATACGTTCTATCGTTAGAAAATTTTCTGATCATATTTCTTTGCCTATTGTCATGGATAAAGAAGTAATGCCAGAGATGGATAGCGACGAAGAAGATGGAGAGGAAGCTAAAGAGGCTAAGCCAGTTGCACAAATTGAAGAAGAAACCATCAATAGTGCCTCTGCTTTATGGACTAAAGCGCGTCAAGACATTTCAGATGAAGATTACAATGAATTTTACAAGCACGTAGGGCATGATTTTCAAGATCCGTTAACTTTTGTGCACAGTAAAGTAGAAGGTACTAACGAATATACCTTATTGCTTTATACGCCAGCTCGTGCACCTTTTGATTTGTGGGACAGAGATGCCAAACATGGGGTAAAACTTTATATTCGTAAAGTGTTTATTACCGATGATGCTGAGCAATTAATGCCACGTTATTTGCGTTTTATTCGTGGGATTATTGATGCAAACTCTTTACCATTAAACGTATCACGAGAAATTCTGCAACAAAGTAAACAAATCAGTGCCATTAAAACAGGTGCGGTTAAAAAAGTGCTGGGTATGTTGGAAAATTTGGCCAAGAATGAACCTGAAAAATATGAAACCTTTTGGTCGCAATTTGGCGCTGTTATAAAAGAAGGTCCGATTGAAGATCATGCTAATAAAGCGCGAGTTGCTAAATTGCTTCGATTTGCTTCAACCCATGCGGATACAGATAAACAGGATGTCAGTCTGGAAGATTATGTTTCTCGTATGAAAGAAGGTCAGGAAAATATTTATTATGTTACGGCGGACAGTTTTTCTGCGGCAAAAAATAGCCCTCATTTGGAGATTTTCCGTAAAAAAGGCATAGAAGTTTTATTATTATCTGATCGTATCGATGAATGGTTGGTGTCTAATCTGGATGAATTTGAAGGCAAACATATTCAGTCAGTTGCTAAAGGGGATCTTAATTTAGGTGCACTGGATGAAGAGGAAGACAAAACGGCTGAAGAGGAAGTTAATAAAGATTTTGAAGGAATTTTAACGCAGATCAAAGAAGTGCTGGGCGATAAAGTCAGTGAAGTGAAATTGAGTCATCGTTTAACGGAGTCTCCCGCCTGTTTGGTTGCAGATGTTTATGGCATGAGTCTTAATATGGAGAGAATCATGAAGGATGCAGGGCAGATGATGGGTCTGGGAGGTAGAAAACCTGTTTTCGAAATCAACCCAACGCATCCCTTAGTTGTGCGTATGAAAGCTGAGCAAGATGACGCTCGTTTTGCTGATTTGACTCATATTTTATTTGATCAAGCCATTTTGAGTGAAGGCGGTCAGTTGGATGATCCTGCTGCCTTTGTGCATAAATTGAATGGCTTATTGCAAGGTTTGTTAAACTAATAGTTAACGAACTTAAAAAAGGCTGGAGTAGTCCAGCCTTTTTTTTGCCCGTTAATAAGACGAATTGATTTATTATAAATCATAAGGGTAGGCCAAATGGTCAACAATAAAAAACAGGAAGAAACATGGAGCATATCACTCAATTTATTAATATTTTTTTACATCTGGATAAATATCTCAGCGAGATTATTCAAAGTTATGGGCATGTAACCTACATCATTTTATTTGTTATTATTTTCTGCGAAACGGGATTAGTGATACTGCCTTTTTTACCAGGGGATTCACTGTTATTTGCGGCAGGTACTTTTGCAGCAAAAGGCGATATCAGTCTTGGAATATTATATTTAATTTTATGTGTTGCAGCGGTTTTGGGCGATTCAGTTAATTATGAGGTTGGTCGTTTTTTCGGGCCAAAAATAGCCCAGCAGGAAAAGACACGATTTTTGAATAAGGAGCACGTTGAGCGTACCCATAAATTTTATGAGAAATATGGTGCAAAGACGATAATCATCGCAAGGTTTGTACCTATTATTCGAACGATTGCTCCATTTGTGGCTGGTATAGGTGATATGGGGTACAAAAAGTTTTTACATTACAATGTAATTGGCGGAATATCGTGGATTTCTATTTGTATGCTGGGGGGCTATTTATTTGGCAATATTGAAATAGTTAAACATAATTTTTCTATTGTGATGATTGGTATTGTTATTGTTTCAATACTGCCGGCTGTTATTGAATATATTAAGTATAAATATACGTCAAAACAGAGTTTGTAAGAGTGATCTTATTAAATAAAGGTCTAGGCTTGCCGCTTAAATTGAGTAGTTGTCAGTCCTAGTCAATCAACCATCCCTGTTTTTTATAATTCGATGCGGATGCCAAGTTCCACGACTCGATCCACAGGGATTTTAAAAAACTCGATGGCACTGGAAGAATTCTGGAATAAAAATCTAAATAAGCCTCTACGCCATTTTGCCATGGGGCTTCTATTGCGAAAAGATAACTGTTCGTTACCAATAAAAAAAGAGGCGGTTTGTAAGTCAATATCGATGCCCTGTTCAGCGCATAATTGAACCGCACGACGGACATCTGCATTTTGCTTAAATCCGTAATAGAGTTTTACGCGGTAATAATTATGATTGTCTCCAAAGGACCTTATTTTCACTCGATGAGCTTCATCAACATAGGGTTCGTTAGTAGTAACAATCGTTAAAACAATAATGTTTTCATGTAAAGCATGGTTATGTTCAAGATTGTGCAACAAAACTTGGGGTACGCCATGCAAGCTTCTGGTTAAATAAATGGCGGTACCTTCTACCTTCACTAATTGACCATTGATTTTTTCTTCCATATTTTCGAATAAGGTTCGTCTTTCATCCATGTAGTCTGATAGTAATTTGCGTCCTAAAAGCCATGTGGTTAAAATCAGAAAGAGAATGGTCGCAACCACTAATGGCAGCCAGCCACCCGTTGGAATTTTTAGACTATTAGATGAAAAAAATAGAAAATCAACCACTAAAAATGTCGATAGGAAGGTTACGCTGGTCAGTTTTGTCCAATGCCAAAGTGCTTGAAAAACAATGTATGCAAGTATCGTATCAATTATCATTGTGCCAGTGACGGCAATACCGTAAGCAGAAGCAAGTGCTGAGGAAGATTTAAAGCTAAGTACCAGCACAAAAACAGATGCCATTAATAACCAATTAACCGCTGGCACATAAACTTGCCCCATTTCTTGGCCAGACGTATGTAAAATATTCATGCGCGGACAATAGCCCAGTTGGATAGCTTGGCGAGTGACTGAAAAAGCACCTGAAATAACAGCTTGTGAAGCAATGACGGTTGCCAGTGTCGACAAAATAAGTAATGGATAGAGTGCCCAAGTAGGTGCCAGTAAGTAGAAAGGGTTTTGTATGGCATCTGGCTGTTCTATTAACAGCGCCCCTTGTCCAAAATAGTTGATGAGTAATGCTGGAAATACGAAGCCAAACCACGCATAACGAATGGGCCTTAATCCAAAGTGTCCCATGTCAGCGTAAAGTGCTTCTGCTCCCGTGATGGCGAGCACTACTGCACCCATAATTAGAAAGCCTTCCCAGCCTAATTCAAATAGTAAATGTACAGCATAGTAGGGGTTAATTGCCATGAGAACGGCAGGTTCATGGATAATATTAATTACACCTAATAAGGCCAATAAGGCAAACCAAAAGCACATGACAGGTGCAAATATTTTACCTACTTTACCTGTTCCTTTCGATTGAATGATAAATAATCCACCCAATACGGTGATAGTGATGGGAAGTACAAAGTCAGCTAGCGATGGAGCTATGATTTGCAAGCCTTCGACGGCGCTAAGCACTGAAATGGCTGGCGTGATAATGCTGTCTCCGTAAAATAGTGATGCCCCTAGCAAACCAATAGTAACAATGAAACGCATTCTTTTGGGATTGTCTTTTGAACCATTAAGAGCAAGTGTCATTAACGCGATGATGCCGCCTTCCCCTTTGTTATCAGCACGCATAATGAAAACAGCATATTTAGTGGTTACAACTAACGTTAATGACCAGAAAATTAATGATAATACGCCTAAGATATGAAGTGTATCAATGGGCAAGCCGTCTCTAAATACTTCTTTTAGCGCATAAAGTGGACTGGTGCCGATGTCTCCAAATACAACTCCAATTGCTCCTAGCGCTAATCCTGTGATTTGTTTGTTTGATTGGTTTTCTGAAGATGTAGACATTAATATGGCTAGGCAAGTAATGAGAAGTGAAGTTTACACGCTATCTGTTAAAAATACCGAGCATTTATCCAGAAATGCACTGCAATACTGGCAAGATAGCCCAGTAAAATAACAGGCATCCATCGCATATGGAAGCCGAAGGAATAGCCTTCTTTGATTTGGCCCAGTAATGCAACGCCCGGTGCCGATCCAATAGCCAGTAGACTGCCGCCTACACCGAGAGTAAGTGTTAATAGCAACCATTGTCCGGTCGGAAGATTGGGGTGCATACTTAACACAGCAAACATCAAGGTGCCGTTATCAACAAATGCAGATGAAAGACCAATACTTATATTGGCAACGGTGGCGCTAATTTGTCCAAAAAGGAAGTGAGCGATGGCATCAAGATAACCTAGAAACCCTAAAGCGCCAATCATCATCATCGCGCCATAAAAGAATAGCAGGGTATCCCAATCCACATTGGAAACACTTTTAAAAACGTCGAAGTCCTGACTTTTATTGTCTCTGGGAGCTTCAACTTGGAAAAGTTTGTAAACATGATCAAAATCATTTTTTACTTCGTGTGCAGTTTCAGTCAAATAATAACTGAAAAACTGGAGTAATCCAAGCCCTGCCATCATGCCGGCTGCTGGTGGCAGTTCAAGAAGGATATTAGAGGAAACGGTAATGACAAGGGTGATGATGAACAGAAAAATTATACGTTTACTACCCCGACGCAGCCAGATTGTACTAGAGGAGGCAGCAGGTGTTTCTTTAGGGATAAAGAAATGCATAACGGTTGCTGGGACAAGGAAGTTGATCAAGCAAGGAATGGTTAGTGACAAAAATTCATAAAAAGGTAGGATTTTATGTTGCCAAACAAACAATGTTGAGATGCCGCCTAGCGGACTCAAAGAGCCGCCAGCATTGGCCGCCACGACAATATTGACGCAGGCTAAGGCGACAAACTCTTTCTTTTTCTTGCCCACAGCAGCTGCAATAGTCCCCATCAAAAGACCTACTGCCATGCCACTGATAACGGTGGAAAGAAGAAAGGCGAGTATGCCGGTAATCCAAAAAAGTTGTCGATAGCTGTATTGTCGGCTTAAAAGCCAAATCCGGAGACTATTAAAAATACCACGTTCTTCCATAACGTTTAGGTAAGTCATTGATACTAGGATAAACAAAAACAATTCAATATAAGCCAATAGATTGCTTTCGAAGGCAACTGCTGCAACTTTGGCTTCTCCATGTAATGCATAATAAATACAAATCGCAAACCATATTAAGGCGGAGCCCATTACCATGGGTTTAGATTTTTGTAGGGCGATCACGTCTTCTGCCATCGCGGCAATGTAGGCTAAAACGGTGACGGCTATTGCAAGATAACCCACAATATGATGAGTTAAGGGTAATGAATTGGTGGTATTTGAACTGGAAGGTTCAGCAGCAAAAGCTAAAATCGGAAGGAATAATAGAATAAAGTGAATGATCTTTAATAGCTTGCTATTCATTTCGTTACGGAATAGTAATGAAGAGGATTAAGGTAGGATTATAACAATAAATGCAAGAAAGGGGGGGGTAGATTTTAAGCTTATTGATTAAGTAAATGGCTTGTTGCGCTAAAGACTAAAAAAGCTGGATAATCTGCAGCCTTAATTGATGAGTAAAAGATGTTGGCATGGAATTTAATTTAATCAATACTGATGGTCAAGCTCGACGTGGTCGTCTTACTTTTGCTCGCGGCATTGTAGAAACACCTATTTTTATGCCGGTAGGCACTTATGGCGCGGTTAAATCATTAACACCAGAAGACTTAACTGGGATTGGTGCGCAAATTATTTTGGGTAATACCTTCCATTTAATGTTGCGACCGACGACAGCGGTTATAAAGGCGCATGGTGATTTACATGATTTTATGCATTGGCATAAGCCTATTCTGACGGACTCTGGGGGATTTCAGGTATTTAGTCTGGGTGCTTTAAGAAAAATCACTGAAAAGGGAGTCACTTTTAAGTCGCCCCTTAATGGCAGTGCCATTTTTATGGGGCCGGAAGAGTCGATGCAAGTGCAGCGGGACTTAGGGTCAGATATCGTGATGATCTTTGACGAGTGCACGCCTTATCCAGCAACTGTTAAAGAAGCAGCCGACTCTATGCGGTTATCCTTGCGTTGGGCTGAGCGCAGTAAAAAAGCGCACGGTGATAATCCATCAGCACTATTTGGTATTGTGCAAGGCGGTATGTATGAACATTTACGTTATGAGTCCATAGAAGGTTTATTGGATATTGGTTTTGATGGTTATGCCATTGGGGGCTTGTCAGTGGGTGAGCCTAAAGATGAAATGATGGCGACATTGGATGTGATTCATCACAAAATGCCGCTCGATAAGCCACGCTATTTAATGGGTGTGGGGACACCAGAAGATCTGGTTGAGGCGGTTAGGCGTGGTATTGATATGTTTGATTGTGTAATGCCTTCTCGCAATGCGCGTAATGGACATTTATTCACCAGTTTTGGTGTGGTAAAAATTAGAAACAGTCAATATGAGTTTGATAGCAAACCATTAGATGAGTCTTGTGGCTGTTATACCTGTCAGAATTATTCAAGAGCTTATTTGCGACATCTGGATAAATGTAAGGAAATGTTAGGCTCAAGGCTGAATACTATTCATAATTTGTACTATTATTTGACCCTTATGCAAGGCATGAGAGATGCAATTGAAAAACAAGCGTTGGATGAATTTGTCAGGGAATTTTACCAACAACGAGAAAAATCTATGCCTTCTATGGCATAATAAGCAACTTTGCTAATTACTATAATAATTGAGGATAATCATGAGTTTTTTTATATCTGACGCGTTAGCAGCTGCACCTGCATCAGCCCCTCCAGGCATAGAAGGTATGCTGTTTCCACTGGGTATTTTGGTGTTTTTTTACTTTTTGTTTTTACGCCCTCAGTCCAAACGTACCAAGGAAAAGAAACAAATGATTGCTGCCATGAGTAAGGGTGTCGAAGTGGTAACATCGGGCGGTATTCTTGGTAAGGTTGTTGATTTGGACGATAACTTTGTAAAAATTGAAGTCGCCGATAATACGTTCATCCAGGTGCAACGCCAAAGCATTGAAAGCATGATGCCAAAAGGAACTTATAAAGCAATAACCAAGAAAGTTGTTAAAGCTTAATGCCTTGAGACAAAACTAGTCCGCCACAGCTTCTGTTTACGCTAAAGTACGGTTTAATAATTGGAATAACACATGCAAAACCATTTCCCCCTTTGGAAGAATTTATTAATCTTGATTGTTTTTGGTATAGGGCTTATTTATTCTCTACCAAATTTATATGGGGATGATCCCTCTGTTCAGGTGTCATCAACGCAGACTGCTAATATAGGGCAAGAGCAAGCAAATAACATTGAGTCTGAGATGAAAGCTGTTGGCGCCCCAATAAAAGCATTTGAGTTTAAAGATGGGCGTGTTTTAGCGCGATTTAATAATACAGATGATCAGCTTAAAGTGGCTGATTTGTTAAGAGAAAAAATGGGCAGCAACTATACGGTTGCCTTAAATTTGGCGCCGACAACACCCGGTTGGTTACGTGCATTAGGGGCTAACGCTATGTATTTAGGTCTCGATTTGCGTGGTGGGGTGCATTTCTTGCTGGAAGTAGATATGGATGCTGCTGCCAGACAGGCTGAAGATCGATACACTGATGATGTTCGACTTGCATTAAGAAGTGAAAAATTGCGTTATCAGTCTGTGACTAAAGATGGCGGCTTTATCAAGGTAATCCTTAAGTCTGCTGATGATAAACCAACACTTATGACACTTCTGAATAAAGATTTTCGTACGCTGGATATTACCGAGCCAGAAATGCAAGATCAGGTTTGGTTAAAAGTGTCTGAAAAAGAAGTGCGCGAAATTAAGAAATTTGCGGTTGCCCAAAACATGACGACCTTACGTAATAGGGTTAATGAATTAGGAGTTGCAGAGCCGGTTATTCAGCAGCAAGGTGATAATCGTATTATGGTTCAATTGCCTGGCGTACAGGATACGACTCGTGCAAAGGAAATTTTGGGTACGACGGCTACCTTAGAGTATCGCTTGGTTGATGTTGAGCATGATGTGCAACAAGCAGTTGCTGGTCATGTTCCAGTTGGTAGCCGCTTATATTACGAAAAAAATGGTAACCCTATACTTTTGGATCGTCGAGTGATTGTCACGGGTGATCAAATTGTTGATGCTTCTTCTGGCGTTGATGACGATAGTAGGCCTTCGGTTAATATTTCGTTAAATGGCGTAGGTGCTTCAAAGATGGCTAAAACCACACAAGTTAGTGTAGGTAAGCCTATGGCGGTAGTTTTCATTGAATATAAAGTTGAAACTAAAACCATCAATGGTCAAAAAGTGCGACACAAGGAAAAGGTTGAAAAAGTTATTAATGTTGCGACTATTCAGGGTGTATTCAGTAAACGCTTTCAAACAACCGGTTTAGATAGTCCTCAAGAAGCTCGTAACCTCTCGTTGTTATTAAGAGCTGGAGCGTTGGCTGCGCCTGTTGATATCGTAGAAGAGCGTACGGTAGGTCCTAGCCTTGGTCAAGATAACATTGATAAAGGCATGTTGTCATTTATTGTGGGCTTTGCTTTGGTCGTGTTGTTTATGGCGGTTTATTATCGTCTGTTCGGTATGATTGCTAATTTAGCACTAGCATTTAACGTAGTGATTGTTGTGGCAATTTTGTCAATGTTGCAAGCAACACTAACGTTGCCAGGGATTGCTGGGATCATTTTGACTGTAGGTATGTCAGTTGATGCTAACGTGTTAATTTTTGAGCGGATTAAGGAAGAGATTAGAAATGGTGTAACACCACAAGCAGCTATATTTATTGGTTATGATAAGGCCTTTGCAACTATTCTGGACTCTCATTTTACCAATCTTGTAGTGGCAGTCGTTCTATTTGCTTTTGGTACAGGTTCGGTTAAAGGTTTTGCGGTAACTTTGATTATCGGTATTTTGTCATCCATGTTTACTGCAATTACTGGGACAAGGATGGTTATTAACTGGACGTACGGTAATCGTAGAGTTGAGAAATTGTCTATTTAAGTTGGGGTGCTGGGGCAACATATTATTGCCTAGGTTCAAGACAAACATGAAAGGGCAGCCACAAGGGATTGCCTTTACTTTGAGAAGGTTACAATGAAGATAACAAATATAAATTTTATAGGTAATCGAAATATAGCACTTATATTTTCTGGTGCACTTATGATTATTTCGATAGGCTCACTTGCTGTGCGTGGTTTGCAAATGGGTATTGATTTTACAGGAGGTACACTCATCGAGATAGGCTATCAGAAGCCGGCAGACCTAACGGTGCTAAGAAAAACTTTGGATACTGAGGGTTTTGATGATGCCACCGTACAAAATTTTGGTACAGCAAAAGATGTTTTGATTCGTTTAAGGCCACATGAAGGAATTAGCAGTGCCGATTTAAGTTCCAAAGTACTTGAGGCGATTAATAAAACCACTGCAGAACCAGCCAGTATAAGACGGGTAGAATTTGTAGGGCCACAGGTTGGCGATGACTTGGCAGAGGATGGTTTTTTGGCGTTGTTATATTCAACGATCGGTATTTTAATTTATATAGCTTGGCGTTTTGAGTGGAAGTTTTCTGCTGGGGCTGTTATAGCAACAATTCATGATGTTATTGTTACGTTAGGCTTTTTTTCTATTTTGGGCTTAGAGTTTGATTTGACAGTATTGGCAGCAGTCTTGGCATTAATTGGATATTCTTTAAACGATACTATTGTAGTTTACGATCGCATCCGTGAAAATTTTCGTTTACTGAGAAATAAATCGACTGAAGAAGTTATGAATATATCGGTTAATGTTACGTTAAGTAGAACCATTATGACGTCTTTGACGGTAATTTTGGTATTGGTTTCATTGTTTTTCTTAGGCGGAGAAATTATACATAATTTCTCCATAGTGCTTTTGTTTGGTGTATTTTTCGGGACTTATTCATCTATTTTTATTGCCAGCCCCATGGCTTTATTATTGGGTATTAGCGCTGAAGATTTGATGATTCCGGTCAAAGAAGGTTTGGATATAGATGGTCGGCCATAATCAATAAATCCCGTTTATCAGTAATACAATTACTGATCAGGTATAATTCACGTTTTAACTATTTTATTTAATGTTACTTTGGAGTTTTAGAAAACAATGGCAATAGAACGCACTTTCTCAATTATTAAACCTGATGCTGTCGCAAAAAATGTTATCGGTGAAATTTACAGTCGTTTTGAAAAAAACGGTTTGAAAATTGTTGCAGCAAAAATGCTCCACCTGACCCAAGAACAAGCTGAAGGTTTTTACGCAGAACATAGTGAGCGCGGTTTCTTTAAAGATTTGGTTGCATTTATGGTTTCAGGCCCAGTGATTATGCAAGTCTTGGAAGGTGAAAATGCAGTCCTTAAACATCGTGAAATAATGGGTGCTACTAATCCAAAGGAAGCAGC